>JAVXWK010000811.1:0-4384 GCA_032230575.1 Pseudonocardiales bacterium
CCTCGGCCGCGTCCCGGATCGACTCCCGCAGCGTCCCCACCACCGCGGTCTCCGCCGTGTACGTCAGCTCGACCAGCAACGCCCGCACGTTCTCCAGCTGGTTGTCGTCGCCGGCCTTGCGGGCCAGCTCCGGCCAGAACTCGCGCTCGAACAACCGCACGAAGTCGTTCGCGATCGCGTCGGTCGCCGTGCGCAGGCGCGTGAAGCTGTCCATGACGTCATCGCTGGGCACCCTGAGGCCGGCGAGCCTGCCGCCCGCTTCGAGTGCCCAGCGACGCGCGTGCGGCCAGCCGTACTTCCACCGCACCAAGCCCAACCGCATAGCCCGGAGGAGGAGTCGCGGTTGGACATCTCCCATCGGAATCAGGTGCTTGATGTCGCGCACCTTGATCCGAACCCAGTCGTCGGGCCCCTCGGTCTCGCCCATGCCGAGAACCGCGGCGACCGACTCGCCCTTTTCGCGTGCCGAGATCAGCTCGGCGATCGCGGGCAGCGAGAACCCCCGCTGCTGCAACCGCTGCACCAACGTCAACCGCTCGACGTGCGAGGCGTCGTAGAACGCCACGCGCCCCTGCCTTCTCGGCGCGTGCAGCACACCCTTCGTCTGGTACATGCGAATGGTGCTGCTGGGCAGGCCGATCCGGGCAGCGAGCTCGTCGATGGTCAGTGATTCGGGCACGCCACAGATCTTGGCGTGCCCTGTCTCGTTGAGTCAAGACTCTTCGAGTAATTACTCGAAGAGTTACAACTCCAGGAGCATCCGGCTGTTGCCGAGCGTGTTCGGCTTCACGTAGCTGAGGTCGAGGAACTCGGCGACACCCTCGTCGACCGACCTCATGATCTCCTCGTAGACCTCGGGGCTCACGGGCGTGCCCTCGATCTCCACGAACCCGTGCTTGCTGAAGAACCGCGTCTCGAACGTGAGCACGAAGATGCGGGCGAGCTGCAGCTCCTTGGCCGTGGCGATGAGCTGGGCCACGATCCGGTGACCGACGCCACGCCCCAGGGCTACGGGGGAGACGGCCACCGAACGGATTTCGGCCAGGTCCTCCCACATCACGTGCAGGGCCCCGCAGCCGAGCAGCTCGCCGTCCTCCTCGGCCACCCAGAACTCCTGGACCGCCTCGTAGAGCGTGACCAGGGGTTTGGCCAGCAGGACCTTGCCCGCGTACCCGTCGATCAGCGCCCTGATGGCGCGCACGTCACTGGTGCGGGCACGCCGCACGACTACCCCACTGGTCACGAGGAACAAGTATGAGGTGGGCACGATTCCGGCTTGACGGCCCGACCCGGTTACGCTGAGCGCCGTGTCTTCTCCCACCACTCCGCGACGCGTGTCGCTGCTCACCCTGGGCTGTGCCCGCAACGAGGTCGACTCCGAGGAACTCGCCGGGCGCCTCGGCGAGGGCGGCTGGGAGCTGGTGGACGAAGGTGCCGACGCGGACGTCGTCGTCGTCAACACGTGCGGCTTCGTCGAGCAGGCCAAGAAGGACTCGGTCGACACGCTGCTCGCGGCGTCCGACACCGGAGCCAAGGTCGTCGCGGTCGGGTGCATGGCCGAGCGGTACGGCAAGGAGCTCGCGGACAGCCTCCCGGAGGCAGCCGCGGTCCTGGGCTTCGACCAGTACAACGATCTCGCCGAGCGCCTCAACGACGTGCTGCACGGCACGCCGGTCGAGTCGCACGTGCCGGTGGACCGCCGCACGCTGCTGCCGATCACGCCGGTCAAGCGCCAGGAAGCGAAAGACGGCGTCCAGGTGCCCGGCCACGGCTGGGGCCCCACCAAGGTCCAGCGCCGCAGGCTCGACGACGCCCCCGTGGCGCCGTTGAAGATCGCGAGCGGGTGCGACCGGAGGTGCAGCTTCTGCGCCATCCCGAGCTTCCGCGGCGCGTTCGTGTCGCGCCACCCGGACGAGATCGTCTCCGAGGCCATGTGGCTCGCGGAGAACGGCGTCAAGGAGCTGTTCCTCGTCAGCGAGAACAGCACCAGCTACGGCAAGGACCTGCCGCGCGAGCAGGGTGCCCTGGAGCAGCTGCTGCCGCGCCTCGCGAGCATCCCCGCGATCGAGCGGGTGCGCGTGAGCTACCTGCAGCCCGCGGAGACCAAGCCGTCGCTGGTCGCCGCCATCGCGAAGACCGACAAGGTCGCGAACTACTTCGACATGTCGTTCCAGCACTCCAGCGAGAACGTGCTGCGCCGCATGCGCCGGTTCGGCGACACGGACAGCTTCCTCAAGCTCGTGTGGCAGATCCGCGAGCACGCGCCCGAGGCCGGCATCCGCAGCAACTTCATCGTGGGCTTCCCCGGCGAGACCGAGGCGGACCTCCAGGAGCTGGAGCGGTTCCTGACGGAGGCGCGGCTCGACGCGGTCGGCATCTTCGGCTACTCCGACGAGGACGGCACCGAGGCCGAGAACCTCGACGGCAAGCTCGACACGGACACCATCGCGGAACGCGTGCAGCGCATCGGCAACCTCGTCGAGGAGCTCACCAGCCAGCGCGCCGAGGACCGGGTCGGCTCCGAGGTCGTCGTGCTGATCGAGCACGAGGAGGACGAGGAGAGCGACTGCGTCGGCCGGGCCGAGCACCAGGCTCCCGAGGTCGACGGCGAGTGCATCGTGCTCGAGGGCGAGGACCTCAAGCGCGGCGACTTCGTGCGATGCCGTGTCGTGGACTCCGAGGGCGTCGACCTCGTGGTGGAGGTAATCGAGGTGCTGGGGACATGACAGAGGCCAGGAAGGTCCCGCTGCTCAACGTCGCCAACATCCTCACGATGGCGCGGATGGCACTGGTTCCGGTCTTCCTGCTCTCGTTGTTCGCGGCGGGCGGCTTCGACACCACGTGGCGGCTCATCGCGTTCGGGATCTTCGCCGTCGCGAGCTTCACCGACCACATCGACGGCACGCTCGCCCGCAAGCACGGGCTGATCACCGACTTCGGCAAGATCGCCGACCCGATCGCGGACAAGGCGCTCACCGGGTCCGCGCTGGTCGGGCTGAGCATCCTCGACGTGCTGCCGTGGTGGATCACGATCGTCATCGCCGTGCGCGAGGTGGGCGTGACGCTGCTGCGGTTCTGGGTGATCCGCTACGGCGTCATCCCGGCGAGCCGCGGTGGCAAGGCCAAGACGCTGGCGCAGATCATCGCCATCGGGCTGTTCCTGCTCCCGCAGAACGACGTGATCGCGATCATCGCCTGGGTGATCATGGCCGCCGCGCTGGTCCTCACGATCGTCACGGGAATCGACTACGTCATCCGAGCGTTCAAGCTGAAGGCAAGGGCAGGTCGCGCCGTCGCATGACCAACGTCGTCGAGCTGCTCAAGGCGAGGAAACAGACCGTCGCCACGGCCGAGTCGCTGACCGCGGGTCTGCTGTGCGCGACGCTGGTCGACACACCGGGGGCGAGTGCCGTGGTCCGCGGTGGGTTGATCGTCTACGCCACCGAGCTCAAGCACGAGCTCGCCGGCGTGGATCAGCAGTTGCTCGACGAGCACGGCGCCGTGCACCCCGACGTCGCGATCCAACTGGCCGAGGGAGCCCGGAACCGGTGCAAATCGGACTGGGGAATCGGACTGACCGGGGTCGCCGGCCCCGATCCGCAGGACGGAGTCGCTCCAGGAACGGTCCACATCGGCTTGATCGGGCCTGGAGTGTCCACAGTGCGGACTATCACGGTGAGTGGCGACCGCAAAGCGGTCCGTTTCACTTCAGTGGAGAAAGCGCTGGTCCTGCTGTCGGAATACCTGCTGATGACCGAGGACGGGAACAAACGATGACTCGGCGTTCGTTCGCCCTTGGCGGACGTGTTCGGAAGTCACTGCCCGTTGTCGGTGTCGATCGGTAACGTAGGGACACGGCCGGCCGGAAGGAGGCGCGCGATGACCGTGCTGCTACGCGAGGCGATCGGTGATCGACTTCGCCATGCCCGCACCAACCAACGCCGCACGCTGCGCGAGGTCTCTCGGACCGCCCGCGTGAGCCTGGGGTACCTGTCCGAGGTGGAGCGCGGCCGCAAAGAGGCGTCCAGCGAGCTCCTCGCGGCCATTTGTGACGCGTTAGAACTGCCCTTGTCCGAACTGCTGCACCACGTCGCCTCCGACATCGGCGCCGTCTCGCAGACGCCGGACACGGTGCCGGACACCGTTCCCAGCGGTCGTTCGGAGCGCGGGAAGCTGGAGGGTGGCCGAGTGCTGCCGTCCACGCTGTCGGACGACCTGTCCGACCTGCGCCTGCAGCCGATGCTCAGTCACAGGCTCACGAGCAAGATCGGCGAGAAGCCGAAGACCAAGGCCACAGTCGTCGCGGCCTGAACCCCGTCTACTCACTCGGCCCCGTTCGCCCACAGCGAGCGGGGCCGCTGCCATTCGGGTGAGCTCCGAGCCG
>JAVXWK010000825.1:0-8137 GCA_032230575.1 Pseudonocardiales bacterium
CCGCGCTGCTTCCCCACCCCGTTCCGGCAGGCCTCGGTCAGCTGGTACGTCCCGATCCCCAGAGCCTTCAACGAGTCCGGCGTGAACCCGGTGCTCTCGCTGAACCCGTAGTTCCACCCGGCGAACACCAGATCGGCGTTGACCCCCTGCACGACCTCCTTGGAGATCTTGTCGGACAGGTGCTTCACACTGCCGAACTCGGCCTTCCACGGCGACGTCCGCACGTCGACGGTGTCGACACCGGACACGACGTAACCCGCCATCCGGTCCTTCAGCCCCAGCGCGAACATCAACTCGGTGATACCGGTGTCGTTGGTGACCACTTTGGACGGAATCCTGTCGAACGTGACCTGCTGACCGCAGTTCGTGACGGTCACCGGGTCGGACGCGGAGGTGTCCTGGGCGACCGTGGCGCCGCAGCCGGAGATCAACAGCACAGCGGCACACACAACAGTTCTCAAGGGGTGACCTCCTGGTCGAACAGGAGCTGGGGAACTCCCGTGGTGGGGTGTCTCACGACGTGTGCCGTGACGTGGAAGACCTTGGCGATCAGCTCGGGCACCAGAACCTCGCCAGGCGTGCCCGACGCGACCAGGCGGCCTTCGTCGAGCACGCACAGCCTGTCGCAGTAGGACGCGGCCAGGTTCAGGTCGTGCAGGACGGTCAGCACCGTGATGCCCAGGCCGCGGGCCAGCGCGAGCACGTCGAGCTGGTGGCGGATGTCGAGGTGGTTGGTCGGCTCGTCCAGCACCAACACCCTGGGTTCCTGGGCGACGGCTCGAGCGATGAGGACGCGCTGGCGTTCGCCGCCGGACAGGCTGAGGAAGCTGCGCGAGGCCAGGTGCGTGATGTCCACTGTGGCCAGTGCGTCGCGAACCACGCGAGCGTCACGGGCGGAGTCGCGTTCGTGCGGCAGGCGGCCCATCTCCACGACCTCGGCGACCGTGAAGTCGAACTCGACCTGCGACTCCTGTGTCAGGGCGGCCAGTGAACGAGCCAGGTCGTGTCGCTCGTGGACGTTCGTGCCGTCGATCAGCACTGCACCGAAGTCCGGCTTCAGCGCGCGGTAGACGCAGCGCAGGGTGGTGGACTTGCCGCTGCCGTTCGGGCCGACGATGCCGACGACCTCGTTCTCGGCCGACAGGGAGATGTCCGAGATGATGCCCTGCACGGTGACGCCGAGAACCTCGAGGCGCATCAACGTCCTCCGAACACGTAGGACTTGCGGCGCATGAGGAAGACGAAGCACGGCACGCCGATCGCGGCCGTGATGACGCCGAGCGGTAGTTCTTCCGGAGCGGCGAGCATGCGGGCGGCCACGTCGACCCACACCAGGAACGACGCTCCGGCAAGGGGTGCGAGCGGCAGCACGCGGCGGTGGTCCGCACCGACGACCATGCGGGTGAGGTGCGGCAGCATCAGGCCGACGAAGCCCACCGCGCCGCTCACCGCCACCAGCATGCTCGTGATGCCCGCGGTGACGATGAACAAATGCGTGCGGAACCGGTTGACCGAGACACCCAGCGTCGTCGCGGTCTCATCGCCCATCGCCAGCGCGTTCAGCTGCCGCGCCTTGGTCAGCAGGTAGACGATCCCGGCCGCGGTCACCGCGGTGGCGACCGGGAGCGACTGCCAGTTCGCGCCGCCGAGGCTGCCCAGCAACCAGAACATGGCGCTGCGGGCCGCCTCGCCGTGCGGTGCCTGGAACACCAGCAGCATCGCCGCCGCGGAGAACCCGTACGCCAGCGCGGTTCCGGTCAGCACGAGCCGCAACGGTGTGAGCCCGCGGCTCGTGCGCGCGGTGATGTAGACCAGCACGGTGGCACCGAGCCCGGTCAGGAACGCGCCCGTCGACAGCGCGTAGACACCGAGCCCGGACAGGACGCCGAAAGTCGCCACGGCCGTCGCGCCGACGCTGGCGCCGGACGAGATGCCGAGCACGTACGGGTCCCCGAGAGCGTTGCGGACCACGGCCTGGATCGCCACGCCGACCGCGCTCAGGCCCGCGCCCACGACCGCCGCCAGCAGCACGCGAGGAAGCCGGATGTCCCAAACGATGTGGTACTGCCCGGCGAGGTCCGCGGGCACCGTGCCGCCGGTGATGGCCGCCCACAACAGGTCGGCTGTGACGTCGAACGGGACGGAGACGGGGCCGAGCGCCACTCCCGCCACGATGCTGACGGCGAGCACGCCGACGAGCGCGCTGATCTTCGCGATCACTCAAAGCCTTTCCCGCAGTCCACGGCAGGAGTTTCAGTGTTTTTCACGCGCAACCTGTACAGGCGGGGTGCTCTCCCGGAGGAAGCGCCGGGGCGCCTGCGTTGGTGTCGCATCGGGCACGGGTTATCGGGCTTGCCCCAAGAGCTGGGACCTACCGTTGCGGGTCAGCGCCGGACTTCGACCGGACTTCCCCCGTGCACGACCTCCGCACCCTAACCCACACGCCAGTGCACAAATCGCCGCGGAGACGCGTCTAACAGACATGGGGACACAGGAACGAAGACATGGCCGCCAGGGCGAGAGCCCTGTCCTGATCGGGTTCGCCATGCTCTGCTTCGGCGTGCAGACCACCAACCTCTGGCTGGAGCAGCTCGCCACCTGGCTGGACACGCTCTACTGCACACCCGACTACTGCCTGAACGTTCCGCAGGCGCTGACCGGTTGTGTGCTCGCGGCGGCACCGGTGGCGGCGTACTTCTGGCGCAAGGACGTGGCGGCCTACCTGGCCCTGTTCCTGGTCGGCCTGATGGGCATGCTGCTCATCGCGACCGACCAGGACAGTCCGCTCGCCTACTTCTGGATGCTGCCGGCCGCGTTCTTCGTGGCGGCGCTGGTGTTCGTGCCGGTCACAGCGCTCCTCCGGCGCCGAAGCCGGGCTCGAAGCGCCTGAAGTACTCGAGGCTGTTCATCATCTGCTGCTCGACGTTGCCCCACTTCGTGATCGTGTCGGGGTCGAGCATCTCCAGCACGTCGACGGACTCGGTCGCCTTCTCGCCGGGGACGAGGATCTCGGCCCGCTCACCGGGAAAGATCGACACCAGGTGGCCGACGTGCCACGCGTCGCGCCTGGCTCCCTGGACCAGCACCTTCCACAGCGGGTTGTACTGCTCGGAATCCTCGAGCTGGTTGCGGATCCGCCACAGTGCGGAGAACACGGACTCAGCGGTGGACATCTTGCGGCCGAACGGGCCGTAGAGAGCCATCTTGATCTCTTTCGCGGTGACCGCCTGCCACACGACACGGCCCACCCAGACCTGTTCCTTGCCTGACGCCGGGTCCTTGCCATAGAGGGGGACGTTGCGCGAGATCGCCGGGAACTCCCCGTCCTTCGTCCACTCGGGAAGCTCCTCCACCGGCTGGGGTGGCTGTGGCGGAGCGGGTGGCCGCATCGCACGTGGCGGTTGCGGTGGTGGCATCTGGCGCTGCGGCGGACGCATCGGGTGCTGGGGACGCATCGGCGGTTGCTTGGGGTGCATTCAAAACTCCTGGATATCGCCGTTGCGTCAGCGGTACTTGGCCATGATGTCGCGCATCTGCCTCTGCTGCTCGTACATCATCTGCTCCTGTACCTCCCTTTCCCGACCCTGGAGCTTGTACAGACCTTCCTGGATCTCGCTGACCGAGTTGCGCAACTCGAAGTACCGGTTGTTGTCCGGCTGCGGCAGGTGTTCCGGCTCAGTGATCTTGGGCCGCTCGTCCGGCTCGTGCTTCGGTTGCTCGTCCGGCGGGTCGGGCTCACGGTGGTCCGGCGTGTCGTGATCCCGGTCGTGCGACGGCAAGTCGTCCAGGTCTGTCTTCTGTGGACCGAACGGCTCGTCGGGAAAGGGGTTGTAGTCCGACGGCGGGTGCGACGGCGGCGGCTCGTAGTCGCCCTTGGTCCACGGCGGAAGTCCGTCGTCGACGTGCTTGCCGATCTGCGTGGCGGCCGTCTCGGTCGCCTCGCGGGCGGCCGACTCCATCGCCTCGCGGGCAACCGCCTTCTCCGCACTGCCCACGAATCCGGCGCCGTCGGTCGCGACGCCGATGGCGATGTCGCCGATCAGCTGGCCCGCCGCGGAGAACGGGTCCCGCTTCCACTCCTCGAAGTTGAGGATGCCTTTGATCGCCTCGGTCGGGTGCGTGACCATGTGGACCATTCCCGACGCCTGCTGCATCATGTGCGCCGCGTACTCGCCGGGGTGGGTCATGTTGTACGGGTCGAGCGGGCAGCCCGCCCGCACCGCCTTGAGCAGACCGACCAGGGCCTTGCCGCCACCGGAGTGCAACGACGTGACCTGGTCGACGGTCTTCTCGAAGCTGTCCTCGACCGAGGCGGCGAACTTCGAGAGGAAGCCCGGTTCCTCCGGCGCCTTGTCCTTCGCCCTGTTCACGATCGCGGCCGTCTCGGCCGCCGCGGTGCGCAGGGCGTTGCGGGCGTCGGCGAGCATCCGTTCGGCGGCTTCGCGCTGGGCCTTGCCGGGATCGTTGAACGGCGCGAGCGGCGAAGGCAACGCGTCACCGGCTGCCTGCGCGGCCGAGAACGTCTTCTCGAACTGCGAGGAAGCGGCGTCGTACTGGCGTTCACCGTCCTTTGTGGCCTGTTTCGCCTCGTTGTAGAGCCGGATCGCCTCCGCCGCCTGGCGTTGCGCCTGCTCGACCGCGCCCTTGTACGTCGTCAGCGCGTCCACCACGGGGCCGAACGCCTCGGCGGCGTCGCGCCACTTCGGCGTCTCCTTGGAGAAGTACTCGTGGAACTTGTCCGCGGCCGAACCCGTCCACTTGCCGACATCCAGTGTGGACAGACCGCCGTACGCCTCCTGGCACGCGGACGAGAGCTTGCGCAACCCGTTCGCGGTCTCGTCGAGCGTCGTGACGCTGCCCGGCACCAGTTCCTTCGGGTCGTCGGTGTCTCCGAGCTCACTGCGCCCGAGTCCGAAGAAGCTCACGTGCGATCACCCGCCGGTTTGAACGAGGACTTCTCGCCGGTGATGTCCTTCTCCGCCGAGTCCAGGGACTTCTCGAACCCCTTCGAGGCCTTGTCCCACTCCTCGCCCAGATCTGTCGGCTTCAGGTACGGCTTGCCGAGCTCCTCCCACGACTGCTTGGTCGGGTCGGCCTGCGAGGTCGGGTCGCCGAGCAGGAGCTGGAACCCCTCCTTGACCTTGTCCTCCGCCTTCTCGTACACGCTCTTGGTGTCGGTGAGCGCGGTGACCATCTCCGCGCCTTCCTCGACGAGATGTCGCACACCCCACTTCCACCGCTCGAAGAACTCCTCCAGCGCGTCGGCGAGCACCTCGTCGCCGCACTCGTCCTCGCTCGGGCACAACCACCCGAGTGCGGTCGAGCTGGCCATGAGGTGCCCACCGTCGGGAGCGAAGTCCTTCAGCGCGGCAACCGTGTCGTTGACGCCCTTGATCGCGTGCCCCATCGCGCCGAGGTCGACGCCGTACCCGGTCACGCGTCCACCGCCAGGTCGTCGGGGACGATGCCGCGCGCTGGTGGCAGGGCCATCATGTGCTCGGATCCGTTGTCGAACACCACACCCGTCGGCCCCGGCAGCGCGCGCAGGTAGTGGTCCAGCAGCCGTTCACCGGTGACGGCCAGGTAGCCGGCCTCCGTGCTCTCGCCCCGCGCCGCCAGATGTCGTTGCAGCAGCTCGGGACTGGAGAACGCGGCGAGCCAGTTCAGTCCCTCGATGGTGACGACGGGCAACGACAGCGGGTCGATCCGCTGCAGGTACACGGTGTTCTCCCGGAACGCCCGCAGAAAGGCCTCCGGATTCCCCCCGCCGTCGCGATAGCGCCTTGCCGTCGCGACAGCCTCGTTTTCTGTTCTCATGCCTCTCCCGTTCCTACCAATCCCCCCAGATCGGCAGCGCCGTACGTTACCGGTGGATCACGGTGAGTGTCGGAGAGGCCGTGCAACTGAGGCCTGCGTCACGGAGCGGTTCGGTAGCGCATCAGCGCCGCACTTCCCTTGCGCTCCAGGGAGGTCAGGCGCAAATCGGACATACGGCCGGAGAAGAGTCGTTGTCCGGCACCGATCACGGTCGGGAACACCATCAGGCGGTACTCGTCGACGAGCCCGGCCTCTGCCAGCTCCCGCACGACGCTGATGCTGCCGGTGACGACAACGTCCTGACGTGCTTTCAACTCGCGCACCTCGGTGACCAGGTCGCCTTTGAGCAGCGAGGAGTTCTGCCAACCGTCCACTTCGGTCAGTGAGCGGGAGGCGACGAGCTTGGGGATGGCGTTCATCCTGGTGGAGAACTCGTCGGTGCGGCCGGGCCAGAGCTTCGCGAACAGCTCCCACGTCGTACGGCCGAGCAGCATCACGCCGGTGTCGAGCAACGGGCCCAGCCCGAACTTGTCGCCCGCCACGGCTTCCGGGCCGTGCCGGAACGCCCAGCCGCCGCCTTCCGTACCGCCGGAACCGTCGGGGTCCTCGGCGACGCCGTCCAAGGTCACGAACTCGATGACAATCAGATTTTTTGGCAGATCGTTCATGCCACTACATACCGGCGAGGCCCGCGATACTCATCGCGATGGCCGACACGATTTTCGAGACGCGCGTCGAGCAGCACCGCAGCGAGCTGCTCGCCTACTGCTACCGCATGCTCGGGTCGGTCCACGAGGCCGAGGACCTGGTGCAGGACACGATGTTGCGGGCGTGGAAGGCCCGCGAGCGCTACGACGAGAGCAAGGCGTCGATCCGCACGTGGCTGTACCGCATCGCCACGAACGTCTGCCTGACCGCGTTGGAGGGCAAACGACGTCGCCCGCTGCCGTCCGGGCTGGGCGCGGCGAGCACCGACCCGGAGACGCCGCTGGTGCCCGCGTTCGAGGTGCCGTGGCTGGAGCCGTTCCCCGACGACCCCGCCGAACGTGCGGTGCGCCGCGACGGCCTTCGCCTCGCCCTGGTCGCGGCCATGCAGTCGTTGCCCGCTCGCCAGCGCGCCGTGTGGGTGCTGCGCGAGGTGCTGGAGTTCAGCGCCGCGGAGGTGGCCGAGCAGCTGGACACCTCGGTCGCGTCGGTGAACAGCGCTCTGCAACGGGCCCGCGCGGGTCTCGCGGACATCGCCGAGATCGCCCCGCCCGATGATCCGGCCGTACGACGCACCGTCGAGGCCTACGTCCGCGCGTTCGAGGCGGCGGACGTGCCGGCGCTGGTCGAGCTGCTCACCGAGGACGCGATCCTCGAGATGCCGCCGGTTCCGTTGTGGTTCGTCGGCCGGCACGACTACGGCGCCTTCATCCGCCGGGTGTTCGCGATGCGCGGGACGGGCTGGCGCATGGTCCCGACCGTCGCCAACGGTCAACCCGCCGTGGCCGCCTACGCCCCTGATGCCGAGGGTGTGCTCCGACTCCACACCTTGCAGGTGTTCACGGTCGTCGACGGGCTGGTCGCGCACACCGTCGTCTTCCAGTCCCCTGCGGTGTTCGCGGCCTTCCAGCTCGCCGACACTCTCTGACCTGCGCAAAAAGAAACTTCGAGAAAAGTTCTGGGCTCGTGTCGATCCGGTGCGGCGCCCGTTCGACCTGTGGATGCCAAGGCCCCGAGGGCTAACGAGACACAGGGAGACACCCCATGAAGTTCATGCTGATCTGGCGCGCCACCGACGAGGCCTTCGCGAACCTGGGCGAGTTCGACTTCGACAAGATGCTGGAGGTCGTCGGCCGCTACAACGACGAGATGATCCGCGCCGGCATCCTGCTCTCCGCCGAGGGCCTGTCCGACCCGTCCGAGGGCGTGGTCGTCGACTTCTCCACCGAGCCGCCGGTCGTCACGGACGGCCCGTACGGCGAGACGAAGGAGCTGTTCAACGGCTACTACATCATCAACGTCGCCTCCAAGGAGGAAGCGATCGAGTGGGCGAAGCGCGCGCCGATGACCGGGCCCGGCTTCAAGACCGAGATCCGCCGGGTGCCGACGATCGACGAGTTCCCGCAGGACAACGAGTGGATTCAGAAGGAGCGGGCCTGGCGCGAGGCCAACGGCCAGCTCTGACCCCTGCTGCAGTGGCAGCCGGACACCAACCAGGCCGTCGGCCGCACGGAAGATCCCGGTGCTCGCGGTGAGGGGCACGGAGGTCAACCCGTCCACGGACAAGCGGACGCGGTGCTCGCGAAGGTCGTTGCCTTCCTTCGCGAACACCGCG
>JAVXWK010000076.1:0-4284 GCA_032230575.1 Pseudonocardiales bacterium
CGCGCAAGGTGGACGTGCCCGGCATGGTGCTCTTCACCGTGGCGTTGTTCCTGCTGACGCTCGCGTTCCTGCAGGGTCCGCAGCACGGCTGGCTGAGCGTGCCGACGCTGTCCGTGCTGGCCGGCAGCGTGGTGGCGCTCGGGTTGTTCGGCTGGGTCGAACAGCGCGGCGACCACCCGATGTTCGAGCTGAAGCTGTTGCGCCGCAAGACTTTCATCGCGGTGATCATGCAGCCGATGAGCATCGTCTTCACGTTCGCCGCGCTGCTCGTCTACCTGCCGCTGTACTTCCAGGGTGCCGGCGGGCTGTCGCTGGCCGCGTCCGGCGTGATCCTGCTGCCTCTGACGCTGCCCGTGCTGGTGCTGCCGCTGATCTCCGGTGCGCTGGCCGCTCGGGTGTCGCCACGGGTGCTGCTCGCCTCGTCGCCCGCGATCCTGGCGGTGGCGCTGGTGGCGCTGACCCAGGTGCGGCCGGGCGGTTCGCTCGCGTGGCTGATCGGGTCGTTGCTGCTGGCGGGCATCGGCATCGGGCTCGCGTTCGGCGTCATGGACAACGCCGCGGTCAGCGTGGTGCCGCCGGAGCAGAGCGGCATGGCGTCCGGCATGTTCAACACCATCCGGCTCACCGGTGAGACGCTCGGCATCGCCGCTGTGGGCGGCATTCTGCTCACGCTCACGCAGTCGTCGAGCTCAGCCGGGCTGGCGGACTCCGTGGTGCAGGGCCGGTTGGAGACGGCGCGGACCGGCTTCGGCGACCAGCTGACGCGGCAGGCCGTGGACGCGTACGTCGGTGGCTGGCACGTGGTGTTCGGCGGCATGGCCGTGCTCGCGGTCGCCGGCGCCGCCGCGATCTACCTGATGGTCTCGGATCGCGATCTCGCGAGCTGACATCTCTTCGTTGGGGGGAAAGAAAGTGACGATCCCGCACGCCGATTTACAGCCGCGGATGGCGGTCCTGGACCGCACCCGCACGGTCGACCGGACGTTGCTGCACCGCACGCACCTGTCCGAGGTGTTCCTGACCGACGCGGTGGAGGTGGATGCCGACCGGTACCTGACGGCCGCGCACCTGCCTCCCTCGCATCCCTACTACACCGATCACCTGCTGGCGCCGGGAGTTCCGGACCCGTTGTTGCTGCTCGAGTGCACCCGGCAGGCGGAAACGTATGGGGGACACGCGTTCCGCGAGGTGAACCTCGACCGGAAGTTCATCCTGCTGCGCTGGACGCTCGACCTGCCCGGCCTGGTGTCCTCGCCAGCGGGACACGAGCTGACCATGGTGACCACGACCTCGGGCCGCAAGGGCGCGGGGTCGCGGATCCGGGCGCTGACGTACTCCACGGAACTGTTCCTCGGGGATCACCACCTGGGGCGGACCGTGATCGACGTCGGTTACCAGCCCGCGGAGTCGTACCGGTACCTGAGGTCGCAACGCCGGGGGACACCGCCGCCCATGTCCTCCGTGGAGGGTCTGGCGATCACCGCGGGCACGCCGGCCGACCCGCTGGTGGTCAGCCGCGGCCGCACGGACAACGTGCTGCTCACCGACGTGGTCGTGGCGGGGGAGGAGCTCACCGCAGGAGTGCGCGCGGTGACGGCGAACCCGAGCATGTTCGACCACGCGCAGGACCACCTGCCCGGCATGGTGCTGGTGGAGGCGGCGCGGCAGGCGGGCATCGCGGTCGCCGGTGCGACGCCGTCCGCGTTGCTCACGGGGATGGAACTGGAGTGCTACCGGTACGCGGAGCTGGACGCGCCGCTGACCGTGCATGCTGTTCGTGGTGCACGGACCGAGATCCGGTTCGAACAGGACGGCGAGGTCATCGCGTCCGGCAGTGTCCGGCTGGTGCAGTCGTGACGCGCGCGGCCGTGTTGTGCGGCTTGGGTTCCTTCGTGCCGCCGACGATCGTCGACAACGACGCGTTGTCCGCGGAGCTGGACACGTCCGACCAGTGGATCCGCAGCCGGACCGGGATCTCGCGGCGACACATCGCTCTCGGTCTGTCCACTTCGGACCTGGCGGTGCGGGCGGGCAGGGCGGCGCTGGATTCGGCGGACGTGGACGGCGTCGACGCGCTGGTGCTGGCCACCAGCACACCGGACCGGCCGTGCCCGGCGACCGCGCCCGCCGTCGCCGCGGAGCTCGGGCTCGGTGAGGTCGCGGCGTTCGACGTCGCGGCGGTGTGCACCGGCTTCGTCTACGCGCTGGCCAACGCCGCCGGGCTGATCGCGACCGGTGTCGCCGACCAGGTGCTGGTGATCGGCGCGGACACGTTCTCGACGATCCTCGACCCGGCCGACCGGACCACCCGCGCCATCTTCGGCGACGGGGCGGGCGCGGTGGTGCTGCGCGCCGGACGTGCCGACGAACCCGGTGCGTTGCAGGGCTTCCAGCTCGGCAGCGACGGTTCGCGCGCCGGCCTGATCACGCAACGCCGCGGCGGCTACTTCGAGATGAGCGGCCGCGAGGTGTTCACGCAGGCCGTGCTGCGGATGGCGGAGTCGGTGCGGCAGGTGGTGAAGGAGGCGGACTGGGAGCTCGACGACGTCACGCACCTCGTGGCGCACCAGGCGAACATCCGCATCCTGCACGCCGTCGCGGACCAGCTCGGCCTGCCGCGCACGTTGATGTTCAGCAATCTCGACCGGGTCGGCAACACCGTCGCCGCCTCGATCCCGCTCGCTCTGGCCGACGCCGATCTGCCCGCTGGGGCGAAGGTCGTGCTGACCGGCTTCGGCGGCGGACTCACCTGGGGGTCCACGGCGCTCACGTGGCCCGTTCTCGGAAAGGAATCCGATGTCTGACCTGCACACCCGCCTCGTGACCATGCTGATCGACGACCTGGGCGTCGAGGACCGCGCGGCCGAGCCCGGCATCACGTTCGACGAGATCGACGTCGACTCGTTGTTGCTGGTCGAGTTCGCGCTGCTGATCCGCCGCGAGTTCGGCAAGGAGCTGCCGGAGGGCTCGCTCACCGCCGACAGCACCGTCGCCGACGTCGTCGGCATGCTGCGGGAGGCCTGATGTTCAACGCGGCGATCACCGGCCTGGGTCTGGTGACCCCGGCCGGGATCGGCGCCGACGCCAACTGGGGACGGCTGGGCGCCGGTGGTACGGCCGCCTCCAGAGACGCGGCGCTATCGGGGTTACCTGTCGACTTCTCCTGCCGGGTACCGGATTTCGACGCTGTCGCTCTGCTCGGCAGGGCGGCCGCTCGGAGGCTGGACCGGTTCGTGCAGCTGGCCGTGGTGGCCGCCCGCCAGGCCGTCCGGTCGGCCGGCCTGGACTCGTCCACCTGGGACGGTGCCCGAGTGGGCGTGGTGCTGGGCAACTCGCTCGGCGGCTCGGCCACCACCGAGGAACAGCACCGGGCGTTCCTGACCAACGGACCCTCGGACGTCTCGCCGCTGACCGTGCCGAAGTCGATGGTCAACATGGTCGCCGGGTACGTGGCGATCGACTGCGGCGCAACGGGTCCGAGCCTGGTGACGGCGACCGCCTGCGCGTCCGGTGCGACGGCTGTCGGCATCGCGCGCGACCTGCTGCGATCCGGTTCCTGTGACATCGTGCTGGCCGGCGGCACGGAGTCCGCGCTGACGGCGGCGACCGTGACGAACCTGCAGCGGATGGGCGCGCTGACTTCACGGGTTCACGATCCTGCGGCGTCCTCACGGCCGTTCGACGCTGCTCGCGACGGTTTCACCCCGGCCGAGGGCGCCGGGATCCTGGTGCTGGAGCGGGAGGAGGACGCCCGTGCCCGTGGTGCCTCGGTGTTCGCCTGCGTGTCCGGGTACGGGGCGGCGTCGGACGCTTTCCACGCCACGCAACCCCATCCGTCCGGTGCGGGAGTCGAACGCGCGTTGCGCGCCGCCCTGGCCGACGCGGGTGTGGAGCCCGCGGACATCGGTCACGTGAACGCGCACGGCACCTCGACGCCGTTGAACGACGCCACCGAGGCACTGGCGTTGACGCGGGTGCTCGGCGCGGGGACACCGGTCACGTCGACCAAGGGCGTCACCGGCCACACGCTCGCCGCGGCAGGGGGCATCGAGGCGATCTACACCGCGCTGTCGTTGCACCACGGCGTCGTGCCGCCGACCGCGAACCTCGAGTCGCTGGATCCGGCGGTCGAGCTGGACGTGGTGTCGGGGGCGCCGCGGGCGCTGCGGATGAAGGCCGCGGCCTCGACGTCGCTCGGATTCGGCGGCCACAACGCGGCTCTCGTGCTCACAGCCGTCTGAAAAGGACACTCATCAGGGGGAAGACATGCACGTTTCACCGTTT
>JAVXWK010000856.1:0-15315 GCA_032230575.1 Pseudonocardiales bacterium
GCCGGCGCCGACGGGAATGGGCAGACAGCTGCCCGCACTGCTCACTTCGATGTTGTCCTGCGCGGGTACAACCAGCGGCAGGTCAACGAACGCGTCACCCGCTTGGAGTTCGACCTCAAGAACTCGAACCGCTCCCGTGACGCGGCCGCCGCGCAGGTGGGGGAGCTCACCAAGCTCCTCAACTCGATGCGCGCCGACCTCGACAAGACCAAGATGCAGCTCCAGAACCTGGCCAACAGTCCCGTGAGCGCGTCGAACGTCACTGAGCGTGTTCGCGTGATGATGTCGCTGGCCGAGGAAGAGATCGCGGACATCCGCCAGGACGCCCTCGACAAGGCCGCTGCCACGCGTGGCGAGGCCGAGAAGTGGGCGGCGGAGCAGCGGGAGAACCACAACCGCCTGCTGGCCGAGACCGAGGCTCGCCGCAAGCAGCTCGAGGTTGCCCACCAGCAGCGCACGGCAGAGCTGGACAAGCAGTTCGCCGGTCGCAAGTCGTCGTTGGAGGCCGAGCTCGAGGCGTTGCGCACTCGACTGACCTCCGAGCACGAGGCCCTGGTCGCCGAGGTGCGCGCGGACGGCGAACGCGTGGCCGCCGAGTTCGAGAAGAAGTCGGCCGACCTGGACGCCCGCCGCGTGGAGCTCGACGCCAAGTACAAGGCGTACCACGACGCGCTGGACAAGGAGTACGACGGCCTCAAGTCGACGCTGGCCGCCGAGCACCGGAAGGTGCTGGCGGACGCCAAGGCCGAGGCCGAGCGGATCGCCGCCGAGTCCGAGGCCACGCGGGTCGCCGCGCTGGCGAAGCTCGACGAGGCGCTGGCCGAGAAGCAGGCCGAGGCCGAGAAGACGCTCGCCGAGCTGGAGGCCGAGTCGCTGGCTCGCGCCGAGAAGACCACCGCAGACGCTTCCGCGCAGGCTGTCGCCCTGGTCAGCGCGGCGGAGGAGAAGGCTGGTTCCACGCTGCGCGAGGCTTCCGACAAGGCCACGGCGACCGTTGCCGAGGCCAACCAGACGGCTGCCATCACCGTGCGGGAAGCCGACGAGAAGGCCACCACGCTGGTTCGGGATGCCGAAGCCCGTACTTCGGCCATGATCCGCGAGGCCGAGGAGAAGTCGGCGGCCGCGGTGGCGCTGTCCGACCAGCGTGCGGCCGCGGCGGCGGACCGGGAGGCATCGCTGCGGTCGGCGCACGACAACCTGGCCACGCAGTTCCACGCCGCGCAGGCAGCGGTGGACGCGGCGATGTCGGTGCTCAAGCCGCTGGAGGAAGGTTCGGCGGCCGAGGAGCCCGGCGAGCCGAAGACCGAGAAGCTGCCGAAGCCGCGCCAGAACTAGTGGCGGTCCCGCTGATGTGAACGTTCGGGCAGAAGTTCGAGGTCCCCGTGTCCGGGTTGGACGCGGGGACCTTCGCCGTTCGGGGTGACGGCTAGGCCTTCTCCAGGAAGTCCGCCCGCTCCTCCGTCAGCAGCGTCGCCACCATGCCCGCCAGCCCGGGGTGCTTCTCCAGCTCCGGATCGGCGTCCACGAACCCCTGAGCGGCCACCCGCGCGTCCGCGATGATGTCCTCGTCGCGCAACAGCGACAGCATCTTCAGGGTCGAGCGGCGGCCTGACTGGGCGGCACCCAGGATGTCGCCCTCGCGGCGCAGTTCGAGGTCCAGCTGGGCCAGTTCGAAGCCGTCCAGAGTGGACTCGACCGCGCGGAGACGTTCCATCGTCGCGGTCATCTCCGGCATCTCGGTGACCAGCAGGCACAGGCCCGGTGCGCTGCCCCGGCCCACGCGGCCGCGGAGCTGGTGGAGCTGCGAGACGCCGAAGCGGTCCGCGTCCATGATGGCCATGACCGTGGCGTTCGGGACGTTGACGCCCACCTCGATGACCGTGGTGGCGACGAGCACCTGGACCTCGTTTGCGGTGAAGGCGCGCATCACGGCGTCCTTCTCGTCCGGAGGCATGCGGCCGTGCAGGATCTCGATGCGCAGGCCGCGCAGAGGGCCCTGGGCCAGCATGGTCGCCACGTCGACCACGGACAGGGCCGGGCGCTTGTCCTCGTCCTCGGACGAGGACTTCGCCGGCTCCTCGTCGCCGATCCGCGGGCACACGAAGTAGGCCTGGTGGCCCGCGGCCACCTCCTCGCGCACGCGGGCGAAGGCGCGGTCCAGCCAGGTGGGCTTCTCGCGCACCGGCACGACCGAGGTCTTGATCGGCGAACGGCCGCCCGGCAGCTCGCGCAGAGCCGACACCTCCAGGTCGCCGTAGACGGTCATGGCGACCGTGCGCGGGATCGGCGTCGCGGTCATCACCAGGACGTGCGGGTTCTCCTTCTCACCCCGCGCCGAGAGGGCCGCGCGTTGCTCGACACCGAAGCGGTGTTGTTCGTCGACGACGACAAGGCCCAGGGAGTGGAACTCGACCTTCTCCTGGATGATCGCGTGCGTGCCGACGACGATGCCCGCCTCGCCGGTCACGATGTCGAGCAACGCCTGGCGCCGCTGGGCCGTGTTCATCGAGCCGGTCAGCAACGTCACCCGCGTCGCGTCCTCCGCGCCGCCGAGCTGGCCGGCCTGGGCGAGGTCGCCGAGCATCTCCCGCAGTGAGCGAGCATGTTGTGCCGCAAGGACTTCCGTCGGCGCGAGCATGGCGGACTGACGACCGGCGTCGACGGCCTGCAACATGGCTCGCAACGCCACCATCGTCTTGCCGCTGCCGACCTCCCCTTGCAGCAGGCGGTTCATCGGCACGACCGAGGCCAGGTCCTCGGAGACCTGCTCGCCCACCGACACCTGACCGGCCGTCAACGTGAACGGCAGCCGCTCGTCGAAGGCGTCGAGGATGCCGCCGGACCGGCGCGCGCACGAGGGAGCCGGGCGCGCCCTGGAAGCCTTGCGGCGTTGAGCCAGGGTCAGCTGCACGGCCAGCGCCTCGTCCCACTTCAGCCGTTGCTGCGCCACGGAGATCTGCGCCCAGCTGTCCGGCCGGTGGATCGCCCGCAGCGCGTCCTCCAGGCCGATCAGGCCGTGCTCCTCGCGGAACTCGGCCGGCAGCGGATCGGACGGCACGCCGTCCCAGATCTCCAGCAGCTGCTTCACGCAGTTGGCGATGTTCCACGTGTTGATGTGCTGCGAGGCCGGGTAGACGGGCAGGAACGTCTGCAGGAACGACGATCCGTCCTGCTCCGGGGTGAGGATCTCGAACGCCGGGTGCACCAGCTGCAGGTTCTGCCGGTAGCGGCCCACCTTGCCGGCGAACAGGGCACGCGTTCCCGGTAGGAGCTCCTGCTCCGCCACGAACGCCACCTTGCCGAAGAACACCAGGTGCAGCTCGGAGGTGCCGTCCGTGATCACCGCCTCGGTCATGTGGCCGTGGCGGGCCTTCATGCGCCGCTTGGTGCACTTGCGGACCTCGGCCTGGACCGTGACGTGCTCGTCGATTTCCAGGGACCTGATGTCGGTCAGCTTCCCGCGCTCGTCGTAGCGGCGCGGGTAGTGGCGCAGCAGGTCACCGACCGTCGTGAGGCCGAGGCCGGTCTCCAGTGCGTCGGCGCTCTTCTTGCCGAGCAACGGCTGCAGCTTGTCGTCGAAGGAGATCATCGCGTCCCATTGAACTACTCGACACCGACAAAAATGACCGCGTCGGGCTGACCGCCCGGATAAGCCGTCACCTCGACCTCCGGATGGGTCACCCGGAGGTGGTCCTCCAGCACGTCGACCAGGCCGTCCGGCGCGTCGGTGCCGAGGATCACCGTCACCAGCTCACCACCGCCGGCCAGCATGCGGTCGACCAGGCGGCACGACAGGTCCATCAACGACTCCGCGGACGACGGACCGGGCTCGATCAGCACGACCTCGCCGTCCAGCATGCCCAGGAGATCCCCTGGCTGGCAGCGGCCCACCCACGTCAACGCCTCGTCAGCCGCGATCGAGAGCTCGCCACGGCGCGTGGCAGCGGCAGCCTCGGCCATGGCGACAACGTCGTCACCGGCGCGGCGAGACGGGTCGTGCACCGCCAACGCCGCAAGAGCCTGCACGGGCGAGAACGTCGGCACCACCACCACGTCCTGCCCGGCGGCCTGTGCGTACGCCACGGCCTCATCCAGAGCCTCGCGGATGTCCGGATCGCCCGGCAGCACCGCGACGTGACGCGCGCGCGTCGACACGATGGCGGACAACAGGTCCGTGGGTGTCGCAGCAGAAGTGACGAGGTCGAACACAGTCGCCCCCTCTGCGCGGAACAGGTCCACCGCGCCGCTCACCACCACCACGATCGACCGGTCGCGCACGAACCGCGAAGCCTGCGCGGCGATCTGGTCGGCGAACCGCGCCACCGTGATCCGGTGCGGACGCCCAGCGCGCACACCTGCCTCGATGGCCGCGCCGATGTCGTTGCAGTGCACGTGCACGGTCCACAGAGAAGCGCCATCACCGACGACCGAGACGCAGTCACCGAGCAGGTTCAGCGACGCGCGCAGCTCGAGCACCGCCTCCTCCGAGGTGCCGTCGAGCAGGTACATGACCTCGTACTCGAACTCCGCCGAACCGCTCTCACGCGCGGTCGTCAGCGACTCGGGCGTGCGCGGCAGCAGCGGCCCGTCCATCGGCGTTTCCACGGCTTGACCGGTGATCACCGCAGCCAGTGTGTCCAACAACACAACCAGTCCACGTCCACCCGCGTCGACCACCCCGGCCTTCGCCAGCACGGCGAGTTGCCGCGGCGTGTCGGCCAACGCCACCGCACCCGCGCGCGACGCAGCCATCACGACCTCGTCGAGCTCGTCCGACGGGCAGTCCCGTGCGGCCTCCGCGGCAGCGTGCAGCACTGTCAGGACCGTGCCGGGAACAGGCTTGGACACCGCGGCCGTGGCCAGCTCGTCGGACCGCTGCAGCCCCTTGCGCAACGCCGAACCGGTGACGAGGGAGACCTCCTGCACGGTCTCCGCGAGGCCCCTGAGCACCTGCGACAGGATCACACCGGAGTTCCCGCGTGCTCCAGCGAGCGCGCCACGGGCGAGCGCGGACAGCGCGTCACCTACCGTGGAGATGGGCGACCGCAGCAGCGCGTCCAGCGCCGACTGCATCGTGTGCAGCAGGTTGGTACCTGTGTCACCGTCGGGCACCGGGAAGACGTTGATCTGGTCGATCGCCTCCCGGTTGGCGTCCAGCGACCGCACGCACGCGTCCGCCCACCTGCGCACCGCGACCGCATCCATGACCTGCATGGCGGCGAGGGTATCCACCCGGTTTGGTCACGGGTGAGGCCACCGGCTACCCTGACTGGGTTGCCGTGCCCGGTTGAGGCTTGTGCACGCTTGCGCGCCCACCGGGACGCGAGACTTACCGCTTGAGGAACCTGAAGGAGTGGCTGACGTGGCTGCCGTGTGCGACGTCTGTGGCAAGGGGCCGGGCTTCGGCCATTCGGTTTCGCACTCCCAGCGGAAGACGAACCGCCGCTGGAACCCGAACATCCAGTCTGTGCGCGCGAAGGTCTCGGCCTCGCAGCGCCAGCGGATCAACGTGTGCACGTCCTGCCTGAAGGCTGGCAAGGTCGTGCGCGGCTGATCACCGCCACAGTTCGTTAGTTCGAAAGGAGTCCGGCCTCGGCCGGGCTCCTTTCGCGTTTCAGGGCGCGGTGCACGAACACCAGGCAGGCGGCACCAGCGAGCAACGCCCCGGTCCCGCCGAGCGCGAACACCGCCTGCGGCCCCATGACCAGCAACAACCCGCCCGCGGCCGCTGTTCCGATCAGGTTCGCACCGGTCACCATCGATCCGACCGCCGCGAACACCCGTCCACGCATCTCCTCAGGCGTGCGCAGCCGGACGATCGCGTTCATGGTCACGTTGTCGACACCGTTGGAGATGCCGCCGATCAGCCACCCGATCCCGGCGGCCACGACGACCGGGAACATCGCCGGGATCAGCACCGCGATGCCCGTGGTGATGCCCGTGATCGCCAGCGCGTAAGCCACCTCGGGGACGGTTCTCAGCCGCGCCGCGAGCCGGGTGCCGACGAGGATGCCGACCGTCCAGCACGCCTGCATCGCGCCGAGCAGGAACTCGTCGCCGTGCAGCACGAACCGCACGAACGCCGGGTCTGCGACGTTGATCACCACGACCGCGCCGACGAAGAACGCCAGCCCGGTGATCGCCGCGAGCAACACCTGATCGTGCCGGACGTGTCTGATCCCGGCCGACGCGCTCGGACGTGCCGCGCGCTCGCCGGAAGGCCTGCGTTCGGCCCGCACGAACAGCAGCAGCAACGCGTAGGCCAGGAAGGTCATCCCGTCGATCAGCAACGCGGCGGGGTGGCCGAAGAAGCCCGCGAGCAGCGCGCCACCCGTGACGCCCGCGATGTTGCCGACGCTGCGCGCGGTGCCGACCATCGCGTAACCGCGGGTCGACTCCTCCTCGCCCGCGATGTGCGGCACGAGCGCCGAGGTGGCGGGCACCGCGACCGCGAGGCCGCAGCCGGAGATGAGGACCAGCGCCACCACAAGGGCCGGGGTGCCCATCAAGGGCGCGATGGCCGCGATCGCGACGCCCTGGCCGAGCAGCGCGATGATCAGCAGCTTGCGGTTCGGCAGCCGATCGACGAGCGCACCGGCCAACGGCGCGCCGAGCACGAGCGGCAGCAGTTCGGCGACCAGGATCGCGGCGACCAGCAACGGGCTGATCGGCGTCGCCCAGAAGACCAGGACCAGCAACGACAGTGAGTTGCCGAACTGCGAGACGCCCGCACCCGCGGCAAGCAACGACAGATCGCGATTCCCCCGCACACCTCGCGACGCTAATGCTCACGGGGCATGCGGGGACAAGTGAATTACGGGAGCTTCCAGTCGACCGGCTCCGCGCCCTGCTTCTCCAGCAGTTCGTTGGCGCGGCTGAACGGCTTCGAGCCGAAGAACCCGGCGTGCGCCGACAGCGGCGACGGGTGCGCGGACTCGATGGCGGGCAACGGTTCCAGGAGCGGCCGGAGGTTGCGCGCGTTGCGGCCCCACAGGATGGAGACCAGCGGTGCGTCACGGGCGGCGAGCGCCTTGATCGCCTGCTCCGTCACGGCCTCCCAGCCCTTGCCCTGGTGGGAGTTCGCCTTGCCGGGCTGCACGGTCAGCGCCCTGTTGAGCAGCAGCACACCGCGCTCGGACCACGGCGTGAGGTCGCCGTTGGAGGGCAGCGGGTGACCCAGGTCCTCCGCGTACTCCTTGTAGATGTTCACCAGCGACTTCGGGATCGGCCGCACGTCGGGCGCAACCGAGAACGAC
Source organism: Pseudonocardiales bacterium (assembly GCA_032230575.1). GTDB lineage: Bacteria > Actinomycetota > Actinomycetes > Mycobacteriales > Pseudonocardiaceae > Lentzea. The sequence continues at coordinate 7,257 of JAVXWK010000856.1, forward strand.
AGGCCGACCGCGTGGCCGGGCGTCGGGTACGGGTCCTGTCCGACGATCAGCACCTTGACCTGGTGGAACGGCTGCTTGAACGCACGCAGCACGTTCTCGCCCGCAGGTAGGTAGGTGCGGCCGGCGGCGACCTCCGCGCGCAGGAACTCACCCATGGCGGCGATCTGGTCAGCAACGGGGGCGAGAGCTTCAGCCCAACCGGCTTCGACAACTTCGTTGAGGGGACGAGCCACGGCTGTGAACCCTATCTCAGTCGAGGCGGCGCAGCTTCTCCCGGTACAGACCGATGTTCTGCACATATTTCTCGACGATGAAAGCCCAGGCCTGTTCTGGCACAACGTGTCCGGCCCGCTCACGGGCCGGAACTCCGAGAACCATCGTGCGTTCGCGGACGTGCCCGTCGAACGAGACCACCGCGCCGGCGCCCACGATCGCGCCCTTCTCGACGATGGAACCGTTGAGCACCACCGATCCTGACGCGATCAGGCAGTCGTCCGCGACCGTCGCGCCCTCGATGTGCACGTTGTGGCCGATGACGCACGACGACCCGATGTGCACCGGGTGGACCTCGGTGCAGTGGATCACCGTGCCGTCCTGGACCGACGTGCGCTCGTCGACGACGATGCGGCCGTAGTCGCCGCGCAGCACGGCTTGCGGCCACACCGACGAGAAAGCGCCGATGCGCACGTCGCCGATCACGGTCGCATCCGGGTGCACGTACGCGTCCGGGTGGATCTGCGGCGTGTAGTCCCCCAACGCATAGATGGCCATGCGCCCGAACCTACAACGGCTTCCCGAAGCAGCGACTCTCCGGGTGGTCGCGGTAGACGCCGAAGTTGTCGATCCGCTCGTAGCCGCTCGAGGTGTAGAGGCCGATCGCCTCCGGCTGGCGCAGACCGGTTTCCAGCACCATCCGCCGCAGGCCCGCCTCACGCGCGGTCAGTTCCAGATGGGCGAGCACGAGCCGTGAGAGGCCCTGGCCACGTGCGGAGTCGACGACGTACATCCGCTTGATCTCGGCGGCGCCGTCGAGCTCGAGGCTCACGCGCCAGCCACCGCAGGTGACGGGCACGTCGTCGAGGTAGCCGATGACGAAGTAGCCGAGCGGTGGGGCGAACTGCGCCGGGTCGACCGGCGTGATGTCCTCGTCGCCGTAGCGCTCGACGTAGACCTGCTGGAGGTCGGCGATCATCTTGACCGAGTCCGGATGGTCATACGTGCGCGTGCATAGTTCCACATCGACCAGTTTACGCGCGCCAGTGCTCCCAGCCAGGGGGTTTTTCGTAGGTTCTGCCGTCGACCGTCACACCTGCACCCGCGCGGACCGTGCCGATGGTCGTCCAGTGCTCCGGAACCGCCTTGGGGCCGGGGAAGGTCGCGGCGAGAGCGTGATCTTCGCCGCCGGTCAGCGCCCAGTGCCGCGCGTCGCCGCCGAGCGCCGACGCCACGTCGAGCAGCCGCTGGTGCAACGGCAGCAGCTCGGTGCGGACGTCGATCGCCACGCCCGACGAGTCGGCGATGTGGCCGAGGTCCTGCAGCAGCCCGTCCGAGACGTCGATCATCGAGGTGGCACCGGCCTCGGCGGCCTTGGGGCCCTCCTCGTACGGCGGCGCAGGGGTGCGCTGGGCGTTGACGATGCCGACCGGCGAGCGGAACCCGCGGCCCAGCACGGCAAGGCCCGCGGCCGCCCAGCCGAGCCGTCCGGTCACCGCGACCACGTCACCGACGAGCGCGCCGGAACGTGTGACCGGCTCGAGTCCGTTCATGTCACCCATTGCGGTGATGGAGATCACCAGCGTGGCGGAGCTGACCATGTCGCCGCCGACGATGCCCGCGCCGGCCATCGCCGCCTCCTGCCAGAGGCCCGACATGATCCCCTCGACCGTCGCCGCGGGAGTGTCCGGCGGGCACGCGATCCCGACGAGCAGACCGGACGGCAGTGCTCCCATCGCGACGATGTCGGCGAGGTTCACGGCAGCCGCTTTTCGGCCCACCTGCTCAGGACTGGACCAGTCGAGTCTGAAGTGGACACCCTCGACCAGCACGTCCATGGAGGCGACGACCCGCCCGACCGGAACGGCGACCACGGCCGCGTCGTCCCCCGGCCCGAGGATCGTCGTCTCGGGTTGCGCCCGACCGGTCGTCACCCGGTGGATGAGATTGAACTCACCCACTTCGGCGACCGTCTCCGCGTCGCGCGGCGGCTCCGGACGCAAAGTTGCCTCCCAATCTGAGCATTCGGAACCCCAACTGGGGTACGTTGCGTGACACGTTCCTACCTCGACCCAACCTGTCGCGACGAAGGGGCACGCCGTGGTGCATGCATACATCCTCATCCAGACCGAGGTCGGCAAGGCCGCCGCAGTCGCCTCCGAGATTTCCGGAATCGCAGGGGTAGCAACCGCAGAAGACGTCACCGGTCCGTACGACGTCATCGTCCGCGCTGAAGCGGAGACCGTCGACCAGCTCGGTCAGCTCGTGGTCGCCCGCATCCAGAACGTGGAAGGCATCACACGGACGCTGACCTGCCCGGTGGTCCATCTCTAGCTCGTGTTGTCATAACTGGGTGACACAGCAGGAAACCAAGACGGCGCTGTCCTGGCCGCTGCTCGCGGCGGTCGGGCTCGCCGTGCTGCTCGTCCTCGGTTTCGCCGCGCTCGGTCTCGTGCTGAACACAGGCGACCAGACGGCGGACGTGCCCGGTCGCACGGGCCCTCTCGCGCTGGTCTCCATCGACGCACCGGACGCGGCCTCCGAGCTGTGCACGTCGTTGATCGGCAAACTGCCCGCGGGGCTGCCGTCCGGCAAGGACGTGTTGCCACGCAGGGAACTCGCCTCGCCCGCGCCACCCGCCACGGTCGCGTGGGGTGACGCTCAGCACGACCCGGTGATCCTGCGCTGTGGCCTGCCGCGGCCCGCGGAGCTGTCCGCGACCTCGCAGCTGCGGGTGATCTCGGACGTGCAGTGGTTGCAGCTGCCCGGTTCCGGCACCTCGACGTGGGTGGTCGTGGACCGCGGCTCGTACATCGCGCTGACGGTGCCCGACGACGCGGGCACCGGACCGTTGCAGGACATGTCCACGACGGTGCGCGACCTGCTGCCGAAGCAGCCGGTCAGGACCAGCCCCTAACGAAGGCCGGATCCCCGCGCGATCGCCGTCTCGATCAACGTGGTCAGCAGCGTGGTGAAGTCGATTCCGGTGGCCGCCCACGCCTTGGGGTACATGGAGATCGGCGTGAAGCCCGGCATGGTGTTGAGCTCGTTGATGATCAGCTCGTTCTGCTCGGTGAGGAAGAAGTCCACCCTGGACAGTCCCTGGCAGTCGAGCGCCTTGAACGCCGTGACGGCCATCTCGCGCACCGCGGCCGTGATGTCGTCGTCCAGCTTCGCCGGGATGTCGGCCTCGTAGGAGTCGTCGACGTACTTGGCGTTGAAGTCGTACCACTCGACGGTCTCACCGACCGCGCGCAGCTCGGCGGGCAGCGACGCCTCGACGCGGCCGTCCGGGAACTCCAGCACCGCGAGCTCGATCTCGCGCATGTTCGGCACCGAGGCCTCGATGATGACCTTGGGGTCGTGCTGGCGCGCCTCGAAGATCGCGGCGTCCAGGTCTGCCCAGTCGCTCACCTTGGAGATGCCGACGGACGACCCCGCGCGTGACGGCTTCACGAACACCGGCAGACCGAGGTGCTCGCGCTCGTCCAGGGTCAGCGTGGTGGCGGAGCGGTCCAGCGCGACGAACTTGCCGACGTTGAGACCCTCGGCCTGGAGGATCTTCTTGGCGAAGATCTTGTCCATGGCGGCGGCGCTGGCGAACACGCCCGGCCCGACGTACGGCAGGCCGCCCAGTTCGAGCAGGCCCTGGATGGTGCCGTCCTCACCCCACGCGCCGTGCAGCAGCGGGAAGACGACGTCGACATCCTTGAGAGCCTGGCCCGGCTCGATCGCGGTGACGGTCTGGTTGCGCAGCGTGGGGAGGTTGCCGGCGCCTGATTCCAGCGCGTTCGGGTCCGTGCCGAGTGCCCACTGCCCCTGCGGTGTGATGCCGACCGGCACCACCTCGAAGCGGTCCGCGTCCAGGTAGGGCAGGACGCTCTTGGCGGACTGGCAGGAGACCTCGTGCTCGGAGCTGCGGCCGCCGAAGACCACGGCCACCCTCGTCTTGCGCTGCGTCATGGGGCCCGACCCTACCCGTTTGGGCGATTGTGCCTACTCACCAGTTGACTTCCTCCGCGCGTAGCGGATCTCCGGGAAGTCCCACTCGTTCACCAACCAGGCGCGGACCGCGTCGTGCAGCGGCTTGTCCAGGTCAGCGCGGTCCGCACGCACCCAGGAATGCACCCTCGCCACGGTGTGGTCGTCGCGCGCCGGGTAGATGTACAGGCAGCCGATCACCTCATCACCGTCGAGCACCGAATAGGTGAACCCGGCACGCTTGGTGAAGTCGTCCGCGTGCCTGCGCAGATCGGCCAGGTTGCGTTCCGGGGACATCCCCTCCGCGGGCGGCCAGGTCCAGGTGTCGAAGCCCGGCGTGGACCGGATGTGCTCGATGCTGGTCGTCCACGCCTCGTGGTCCCGCTCGTTGTGCTGCGGGCCGAGGGGTTCGAGGCGGAAGGACGGGGTGGTCAGACCGAGAGGGACGTCGAAGCCGTTCGGGACGAAGGTCATCGGGTGAGCAACTCCGTGAGGACGGGCAGGGCGTTGACCAGTTGTTCGCGGGAGCACGCGCTGTAGCCGATGGCGAGGCCGTGGAACTTGGCGCGGTTCACGTAGTGCCGCGCCAGGCCGTCCAGCCGCAGACCTCGTTCGAGTGCCTGCCGCATGACCTCGCGTTCCCGCTCGGCGCTCGGCAGCAGCACCACGACGTGCGCGCCCGCGTCGTCGCCGAGCACCTTGATCCCGGCTGCCGCGAACGTGTCGACGAGCAACGCGCGGCGTTCGGACAGCTCGCGCCGCAGTTTGCGCAGGTGCCGGCCGAGGTCGCCGGTGCGGGCCAGTTCGACGACGACCCGTTGCCCCGCCGCGGCCGGGCCGGTGCCGGTCAGGTCGCGGTGCTCCAGGATCGTGGTGGCGATGTGCTCGGGCGCGACCATCCAGCCCGCGCCGAGCGTCGGCGTGAGGATCTTGCTCGTGGTGCCGAGGTGGACGACGACGTCCGGTGCGAGCGCCGCGAGAGAGGGCAGCGGGGCCACGTCGTACCTGAGTTCGCCGTCGTAGTCGTCCTCGATGACGAGCCAGCCGTCCCTGCGTGCTCGTTCGACCAGCGCGACCCGGCGCCCCGCCGACATGCGGCCACCGAGCGGGTACTGGTGGGCGGGCGAGCAGTAGACGGCCTTCACGCCGGGCGGAACCGCCTCGGGCAGCAGGCCTTCGGCGTCGACGGCGGCCTGGACGACCTTCAGCCCGTTGGCGCGGAAGACTCCCACGGCGCGTTGGTAGCCCGGTTCTTCCACGGCCACGGCGTCGCCGCGCTTGAGGACGGCGACCGCGATCTCGGTCAGGACCGCCGTGGTGCCACCGGTCGCGAGGACGGGATCGGCGTTGACGGCCAGGCCGCGGTGACGCAACAGGTGCTCGGCGATGGTCTCGCGGTACTCGGGCAGACCGGCGCGTTCGGGACGGGACAGCGGCGCGACGTCCGCGGCCCCGCGCCACGCCCTCCGCCAGGCCGCCCGGTCGAGGCCTCCTGCCCAGGGCGCGCCGGTGCCGAGGTCGACGAAGTCGGTGATGGCGGGCGCGACAGTCTTGCGCGAACGTTTGCGCAACGGGCCCGGCGGCGTCGTGGTGACGTAGGTGCCGGAACCGTGCCGACCGGCGATCCAGCCTTCCGCGTGCAGCTGGTCGTAGGCGGCGGCGGTGACCGTGCGCGAGACACCGAGCGATTCGGCCAGCGCGCGCGTGGACGGCAGCCGGTCGCCCGCCCTCAACCGCCCTTCCGAGGCGGCCGACCTCAACGCGTCGGCCAGCTGGACGGCGAGCGGCTCGGCGGACTCGCGGTCCAACGCGACGGGAAGCGCGGTCTCAGCCACGGGCGGCCTCCCACGCTGACGCAGGCGTCCCCCGGCGAAGGGGACCCCTTGTTTTCATTCTCCCAGACAGCACCGACACTCCTGGCAGGCGCGAAGCACGAAGTGGCATTCTCAAATTGATCAGAAATGGCGCTTCAATGATGCCACTTTTCGGGTCACAGTAGGTGCATGACCGCTGAACTGCAGCTCTCCCCCACTCCGCGCAGCACCGTCGTCCGCGGCAAGAAGCGAGCCGTCGAAGACCGCCAGGTGCTCTACGACATCCTCGACGCCGGGCTGGTCTGCCATCTCGCCGTGGAGGTCGACGGGGCGCCGTTCCTGATTCCCACCGCGTACGGGCGGGACGGCAACCGCATCTTCCTGCACGGGTCGACGGGCTCACGGTCCATCAGGAGCATGCTCGAAGGCAAGCAGGTTTGCGTCGCGGTCACGCTCGTGGACGGCGTCGTGTACTCGCGGTCGGTGTTCCACCACTCGATGAACTACCGGTCGGCGATCATCCACGGCACCGCGAAGATCGCCGAGGACCCGGCGCACGCACTGCGCGCCATCGTCGAGCACGTCACGCCCGGCAGCTGGGACTACGCGCGCGAACCGTCCAAGAAGGAGCTTGCCCAGACGGCCGCGCTGGAGATCGACCTCACCGAGGCGAGCGTGAAGGTGCGCGAGGGCGGGCCGGGTGAGGAGCCGGAGGACCTCGCGCAGAACCTCGTGTGGGCCGGGCACATGCCGCTCATCACGTCGTGGGGCTCGCCGGTGCCGCACGAGACGGACAAGGACATCCCGCCGCACGTCAGCGCACGGGGCCGTTGACCGGGTCGTAGCGGTACTGGGTCATGGCGCGGGTGCCGTGGCGGTAGACGTGGATCGACACGGCCGGGTCCACGCCGTCGTTGCGGACCTGGTGCACGTAGCCGGGACCCCACACGCGCGACTGGCCGGCGTGCAGCGAGTGGACGACCTGGATCCGGGTCGTCACCACCTCGGTCAGCAGGCCGCTGACCACGGTGAACGCGCCGGACGTCGTCGAGTGGTCGTGCAGCGAGGCGGTCTGACCGGGGAGCCAGCTCATCAGCCAGATCTCCTGGTCGTCGGTCTTGTCGACCAACGCCGAGAAGCGCTCCTCCGGGTCGTACCGGAGCAGGTGCTTCCAGCGGTCGCGGTCGCCCGCCCACGCCAGAGCCACCCGGACGGGGTGCAGCAACGCGGAGTTTTCAGGCAGAACGACGCTGTTCTCAGGAACGGCGAACATCGGGAAAAGTCCTTACCAGGCGAGTGCGCGAAAGAGGACGCGGGACTATCGCCAGGTACAACAGCAACACGTGTTGAAGGACATGACGCAGAGGGTCCCGGAACCGGGACCCTCTGTCAAACCAGGCCCAAAGCCTGGGACACGTCCGCGACCAGGTCGCGAGTGTCCTCACAACCGGCCGAGAACCGCACCAGACCTTCCGGCACCGGGTCGCCGAACTGCGCGCGCCGGTCCGCCGTGGAGTGCAGGCCGCCGAACGACGTGGCCGCCGACACCAGCTTCGAGCGCGACAGGAAGGCATCGACAGCCGCGGCGTCGTCGAGCTCGAACGTCAGCACGCCGTTGAACCGCCGCATCTGCTGCGCCGCGACGAGATACGCGGGGTCCTCCGAAGCGCCGGGCCAGCGCAGGCCCTCGACCCGTCCCTTGAGCAACGAGTGGATCGCCGCCGCGTTCTCCGCCTGCCGCGCGAGCCGCAGGTCCAGGGTTCCCAGGCCGCGCAACACGAGCCACGCCTCGAACGGGCCCGGAATCGCGCCGTTCAACGTCCGCGCGTCACGGACCTTCGAAGCCAGCTCGACGGAAGCCGCCGTCACGTGTCCGAAGAGGACATCGCTGTGCCCCGCGACCGCCTTGGTGTCCGACGCCACGACGATGTCCGCGCCGAGCTCCAGCGGCCGCTGTCCCAACGGCGTCGCGGTCGTGTTGTCCACGGCCAGCAACGCACCGGCCTCATGCACCCTGGAAGCCAGCTCGGCGATGTCGCACACGTCGAGGC
>JAVXWK010000858.1:0-5949 GCA_032230575.1 Pseudonocardiales bacterium
CGTGCCGCACCCAGCACACCTCCTCTCGTCGCCGGCCCTCCCAGGAACGCTGAGAGAGCAGGGGTCTTGCGCAGCTTCTCCAGGCAACGTATCCGCGTCGGGCCGATGCTGCCGACCGGCATCGCGAGCTCTTCGCTCACGACCTGGTAGCTCGGCGGCGGGTCCGTCATCAGCTTCGTCAGCAACCGCTTGCACTGGTCCGTGAGCTCGGCGAACCCGTCCCGCAACGCCTGCCGCCGCTCCACTGCCAGCAGATCGGCCTCCACGTCCGCGTCCAGCTGTTCCGACTCCAGTGCATCGGACTCGGACAGCGGGTCGTAGAGGTGCGTCCGCTGCTGCACGCGCAGCACGCGAAGACACTCGTTGCGGGTGGTCGTCATGATCCAGCCGGGCAGCGCCTCCGGCTCCCGGAGCCGTCCGATCTGCTCCACGAGCCGAAGCCACAGCGTCTGGTTCACGTCGGCCGCGTCCGCGGGGCGAAGCCGGTGCTTGTAGATCACCGACACCACCAGCGGCGTGTACCGGTCGACGATCTCGTTCCACGCCGACTGGTCGCCCTCGGCCGCCGCGCTCACGAGCGCGGCGATCGGGGATCCTGCGGTCACGTCGACTCCTTGCGGTCACAACTGGCGGAGGCCGAGGTTGCTCCCCAGATACAACTATTTGACGAAAACTCCGTAGCCGGCGTGGAACTCCGGCTCGCTCAACAGTTTGTCACGGGCCTGAGCTGCGGTGATGCCGTCCGAGGCCATCGTGGCGGCGATCCGGCCGGTCACCAGCGGCGCGGCGAACGACGTGCCGTACCAGTAGGCCCACAGTGCGAACGGCGTCGAGGCCTCGCCCGGCAGCTTCCACTCGCCCTTGAGGTAGGTCGACGCGCGGTTGCCGATCGCGCAGGCGTCCACCCAGTGGCCCCAGTTCGAGTACCAGGCGGGGATGATCGCGCCGTCCTTCGTCTGTTCCGCGGCGGCGACCGCCGTGACGCCGCACAGCGCGGCGGGCCAGCTCGGGCGTTGCGTGCCGGAGTTGCCGGCCGACGCGACCACGACGATGTCGTCCGGCAGGGCCTCGATGGTGCGGCGCAACGGTTCGGACGCCACGTCGTCCTCGGTGAAGCAGCCCAGCGAGAGGTTGAGGACGTTGATCTTCTTGCGGCCCAGCTCGGTGATCTTGCGGCAGAGCCGTTCCTCGTCGCCGAACCCGTTCGCGTCGAGCGCGACCTCGGGGTCGAACGTGACGCCGGGTGCGGCGTTCTGGATCACGCCCGCGACGAACGTGCCGTGGCCGCCCTGCAACGCGAACACCGCGCCGGAGCTGAAGGCGGGGTCGACGTCGTCCGCTTCCTTGGCGTAGCGCTCGGCGAACCAGTCGGAGTGGTCGCTGTCGGCGCCCTGCGAGATGCCGGTGTCGATGATGCCGACGCGGACGTCCCTGAGTCGTTCGTCCGACTGGGGCGCGCTGATCGGCTCCGCGGGATAGGGCCGGTCGCCGGGGTTGCCCATGACGAGGCCGCCGTGGCCGACGATAACGTGGTGCGGCTGCACGAGCGGTACGCGCTGATTAGGCCAGTTTCGTTGATCTCGCAACAATCGAACGATGCGGGGAATCTCCTCCGCGTTGTTCGGCAACGTCACGCGGGCCATTCCGGCGAATCCTTCGCCGGGGCGGGCGACGATGTTGTTTTCGCGCAGCTTTTCGATCACGCGTTGCTGATCCTCGGCGCTGACGAGCAGCTGGCCGGGCCGATAAAGGAATTCACGCCCGCGCTCGGCGTGGAAGCTGATGTTCTTGTCCTCGGCGATGAGCTGCAGAAAAGCTTTTTGGTAAAGCTCCGCGCTTTCTGGCGTTTTTGACACCACGGCCTCACTAAAGCAGCGTTGACGGGCACCCCGACCGAGCTTGATCAAGCTACCACAGCGGATAAAGTGACGCCGTGACCGACTTTTGTGCGGCGGACGCGCTGGAGGCCAGGCAGCGCAACCCGCGTGCGGCCGTCGAGATGGCCCGCGCGGTCCTCCGCACGACGGAAGATCGCGCGGAATGGTCGATCGCCGAGCGGGCGATCGGCCTCGCACTGCGCGAGATGCACGACTTCGCCGGCGCGGCACGGCATCTGCGCCGGTCCATCAAGATCGCCGTCGATGCTTCGCTGCCGCGTTTGTCTGCTCTGGCGCAGATGAGCCTCGCGTGGGTGCTCGCGTACACGGGTAAGCAGAAGCAGGCGTTGAAGGCGCTCGACCTCGCGATGCCGGAGCTTTCCGGTGCGGACGCGGTGGCCGCGTTGATGCAGCGCGGTGTCGTCTTCCACTACCTGACCCGGTACGACGACGCGCAGCGCGACTACACGGCCGCGATCGCTGGAGCGCGCCGAGTCGGCGACAAGCTCGTCGAGGCGCGGGCGCACAACAACCGCGGCCTGGTGCGCGCGTACGTCGGTGACATGCGCGAGGCGTCCGCGGACTTCGACGTCGCCGCGACGCTGCTGGGTGAGCTGGGCCAGGAGCTCGGGGTCGCGGACGTGCACTGGAACGCGGGGATCATGGCGACCCGGTCCGGTGACGTGCCGGCCGCGCTGACCCTGTTCGACAAGGCGGAGGAGGTGCACCGGCGGCTCGACGTGATGCGTCCCGTGCTGCTGGTGAACCGGCTGGAGCTGCTGGTGTCGGTGCCGCTGCTGGACGAGGCGCGCGTGGCGGCGGACCGGGCGATCACCGAGCTGAAGGCGTTGAAGAACCCGCTGGGTGTGTCGGAGGCGCTGTACTTCCGCGCGCGGATCGCCCTGCTGGACGACGATCCGGACGCGGCCAACGGGTTCGCGGCCGAGGCACGGCGCCGGTTCCGCCGCGAGCAACGGCTGCTGTGGGCTGCCGGGGCGCGGTATCTGGAGCTGCACGCCGCCGTTCTGCGCGGTGACCGGACGCGACCTGTGCGGCTGGCGGGGGCGCGCGTCGCCTCCGAGCTGGACGCGATGGACTGGCGGTTGCCCGCTCTGGAGGCCCGGATCGATGCCGGGCTGGTGGCGGCTGATCTCGGTCATCGCTCGCGGGCGGTGTCGGAGCTGTCCGTCGCGGCTGCTTCGCGGTTGCGCGGTCCCGCCGGTCTGAGGGTTCGTGGGTGGTACGCGGAAGCGTTGCGGCGCAAGCTTTCCGGGGATGTCCGGGGGACGTCGGCCGCGCTGCGCCGGGGGATCGGGCTGCTGGACGAGTACCGCGTTTCCCTGGGCGCGGCCGAGCTGCGGGCGTCGACCGGGGTGCAGGGGCAGGCGCTGGCGTTGGAGGGGCTGGGGCTGGCCGTGACGTCCGGGAACGCAGCCCGTGTCCTGTCGTGGACCGAGAGTTGGCGCGCCGGTGCGTTGCGGATGAAGGCCGTGTCGCCGCCGGACGATCCACGCCTTGAGGACGCGCTGGCGGCGTTGCGCGCGGTGTCGGCTGACATCGAGTCCGCCTTGCTGGCGGGGAAGCCCGCTGGTGCGTTGCGGGTGAAGCTGGTGCGTGCCGAGCAGCGGGTTCGCGACCTGACCCGGCAGATGTCCGGTGAGGTGGCGGTGTTCAAGCCGCCGTCGGTGGCGTCGCTGGCCTCCGCGCTGGGGACCGCGGCGCTGATCGAGTTCGTGGAGTACGGCGGCGAGCTGATGGCGGTGGTGCTCGCTGGGGGACGGGCCACGTTGCACTCGCTCGGGCCGTCGGAAGGTGCGGTCCGCGAGATCCGGTTGCTGCGCTTCGCGTTGCACCGGTTGGTGACTCTGCCGCCGCAGCTGCCGAACCTCGCCGTGGCGCGGTCTTCCGCTGCTCATGCCGCATCACTGCTGGCCCAGCGGTTGATGGCGCCGCTGGCTTCCCGGATCGACGGGCGGCCGTTGGTCGTGGTGCCGACCGGTGCGTTGAACGGGTTGCCGTGGGCGGTGCTGGAGCGTCAGGTGACCGTGGCGCCTTCGGCCTCGGTGTGGTTGCGGGCCTGTTCGGTGGCGGATGCTTCCGGTGAGGCGGTGCTGGCCGCCGGGCCTCGGATGGCTGCCGCGCCCGCGGAGATCAAGGCGATCAGTTCACACGTGCTCGGCAGGGTTCTCGTGGACTCCGAGGCGACGGTGAGCGCCGTTGCGTCCGCAATGGACGGTGCCGCTCTGGCTCACATCGCGGCGCACGGGTCGTTCCGCGTCGACAACCCGTTGTTCTCGGCTCTGGAGCTGGCTGACGGGCCGTTGACGGTCTAAGACATCGAGCGGTTGCGCCAGCCGCCGACTCTGGTGGTGCTGTCCGCCTGTGACACCGGGCAGTCCGCGGTTCGGCCCGGCGACGAGTTGATGGGGTTCACCGCGGCGTTGCTGGGGCTGGGGACTCGGACGTTGATCGCGCCCGTCGTGCCGGTGCCGACCGACGGGACGGCGCCGGTGATGGTGGAGCTGCACCAGAAGCTGGCTGCCGGGATGGCGCCCGCCGAGGCTTTGGCGGCGGTGCAACGGGCTGCGGCCGATGACGCTACTTATGCTGCCGCCATCGGGTTCGTGTGCTTCGGGGCGGGCTAGGTCACTTCAGCGGGCGCTTGGAGAGCAGCGCGCCTTCGGCGGCGCAGGTCTTTGTGGCGTTCGGTGTGTCAGAAGGGGCTTGAACCGCAACAGCGACGGTGCCGTCCGCGAGGCGTGTGCCCTCGAGGCACTTGCCACGGCCACCGTCGGCGACGAGGCCGATCTCGCCGTTCTCGACGAACGCGTCCAGGGTGGGCTCGCGCCAGGGCTGCCCGTGCTCGTCGATCGGCAACGGCGGGAGCTTCGCACGCACCGCCGTCAGCACCTCGTCGCGGTTGGGAGCGGGCGGTAGCGCGGAGAGGGCTGTCTTGAAGGCATCCGCGTAGTTGTCGGGCACGCCGTCGTGCTTGATGCCCGGCGGGAGCAGCGCCGCGGCGCCGGGTCGGCAGTCGACGCGGTCCGGCCCGTCGGCGAGGCCGTAGTAGTCGAACTCCATGCGGTAGCAGGCGGTGATGGCGTCCTTGTGGACGAACATGGCGCTGTACTCGTCGTGGTGGACGCGGATCACCAGGCGCGAGCTGGGCTTCCGCGTGTCGGCGAGGCGGTCGCCGACGTCGGTGTACTCGATGACGTCCCAGCCGCCGCACTGGCTGTCCGGCTCCAGCTCGCGGCGTGCGAACTCGGCCGCGCTGCCCGGAACCGGGTACCTGGCGAGGCACTCCGCCGAGCGGTCGGCTGAGTCGTCGGTGGACCCGTCGCCCGCTGGTCCCGATGCGATGTACGCGAGCGCGACGAGCACGGCCGCGATCAAAGCCACCATCCCCCAGGGCTTCATGGGCGCGACGGTAGTGGCTTCCGGTTCCAGGTATTCCAGAACTCGAACGTTTCGCTTATGGTTGCTCGTCATGACAACGAGGTCGTGGTGGGGCTGGGGCAACGTCGAGGACGCCGTCACCCCTGATGAACGCCGTGCGCTGGTGGATCGGGTGCGGGCTGTGCTGCCGGACGCGGACCTGACGTTCCACGCCCCGCCGGATCCTTCGTCGCTGGACGTGTCGCCGCCGCGGGTCTCGCCGCCAGGTGATCTCTACTCGACCTCGGTTGTCGATCGTCTTTCGCACGCCCGTGGTCAGGCTTACCGCGATGTCACCCGCAACCTCGCCGGTGACGTCGGGCCGTTGCCGGATGCCGTTGCGCGGCCGCGTACCGAGCAGGACGTCGTCGACGTGCTGGACTGGTGTTCTTCGGCCGGTGTGGCGGTGATTCCCTTTGGTGGCGGCACTTCCGTCGTCGGCGGGGTGGAGCCGCGGGAGCTGGACCGGGTGGTGACGCTGGATCTCTCGTTGCTGGACCGGGTGCTGGAGGTCGATCCGGTGTCCCGTGCCGCGCGCATCCAGGCGGGTGTGTTCGGGCCGTCGCTGGAGGCGCAGCTGAAGCCGCACGGGCTGACGTTGCGGCACTTCCCGCAGTCGTTCGAGTTCTCCACG
>JAVXWK010000080.1:0-6350 GCA_032230575.1 Pseudonocardiales bacterium
GGTCGATCAGGGCAGGGTCGCACAAGCCCATCAGGACGAGGAATTGCTCACGCTCCTCTACGGGCAGTTCCAGCGGATGTTGTTCTCGCAGGTCCTGTGTCTGACCAACTACGACCGTCAATGGACAGAAGATGTCGTCCAGGAGACGTTGATCAGGGCTTGGCAGAACTCCGCGCACCTTGTTCGTGAACCGGGGATGTTACGCGGGTGGCTTTGTACCGTGGCTCGTCGCATTGTGATCGACGGATGGCGCAGTCGTCAGGCGCGTCCTCAGGAAGTGGAATTGCTTCGTCCGGACATCGCTGAATCTCCGGACGACACAGAACAGACACTTTCAGTGATGGTCATTACTGATGTAGTACGCCAATTGAGTGACGAACACCGTTCAGCTATCTACGAAACGTATGTCATGGGACGAACCGTGAAGGAGGCCGCGATCGTTCTCGGAGTCCCGGAAGGAACCGTCAAGTCCCGGCTGTACAAGGCCATGCACACGATCCGCCGGGCGCTGCAGGACAGGAGCTAGCGGGATGGTGACCCGTCAACCACATCACGAGCACGTGTACGTAGTAGGACCAGGAGCCGCAGACCAGGCAGGAGACGGCGAAAACCGCACGAGCCCCGACGGGCCGTGCGGTGATGTTGCGGCGTATGCGCTCGGGGTCCTCGACCCCGCCCAGCACGTGATCTTCTCCCGGCACCTAGCCGGGTGCGAGAGCTGCCAGCGCGACGCGGCCGACTTCGGCGCGTTCGCGCCGGCGCTGCGTCAGGTCGTTCATCCGCGGATCGCCGGTCCACCCGGCGGGCGTCGGCCTTGTCACATCTCGGGCCGAGTCACCCGCGGCATCCTGATGCTGGCGGCGTGCGTCGTGGTGGCCATCGCCGCGGTCCTGACGGTCGTGGAGTCGTTGTCCACACAACCCGTCGATCCCGTCGAAGCCCGCACCCTGACGCGTGCGGAGTCTGCCCAGACCCAGACTTGCTCCGGGCCGTTTCCGCTGTTCCGGCATGTCTGAACCGGCAGGCGACCCGATGAGCGCACAGGCGAGGCGGAGCCATCCGCTCACCAGCCTGGCCCAGATCATCGCGCTCTCCCGAACAGCTCACAGTTCCGTTAATCGTTACCTGTGGGTAAGTTTGCCCGACGACGAAGCGCAGGTCTCTACGGTCCTCACCGAAGGAACACCGAAACGTTCGGCCTGCGGTCCTCTCGGTACCGAAGGCAGGGGTAGGCAGAGGTGACATCTCCACTACTCGGCCGGGACGCGGAACTCGCAGCTCTCGGACGTTTGCTGGACGACGCAGTGCAAGGAACGGCCTCGTGCGTGGTCGTCACCGGAGGCTTCGGCATCGGCAAGTCCGCGCTGCTCGACGCCTTCATGGCCGAGGCCAGAGGGCGCGGGTTCACCGTTCGCCTGGCCAAGAGCGCCCGTCTGGAGAGCCACTTGCCGGGGGCCGTAGTACGCCAGCTCGCACCGTGCCTTGCCAACGAACATGACCTCGAAGAGCTGTACGCCCGCGCCGCGAACTCCGCGCGCAAGGCACCGATCCTGATGGTCATCGACGACGTCCACGTCGCCGACACGTTCTCCAAGCGCGCGCTCGCCTACCTGCGGCCGCGCATGCAGGGCATGCCGGTCGTCATAGCTCTCGGTGCCTCGCAGGGCTACCTCTCCACGGACGAGGTCACGCTCCCCGAGATCGCCGGCGCCCACCCGCACCGCATCGACCTCGACGGCCTCGACGTCACGGCCATCGAGCAGCTCACCGACAGAGATCCACAGCGCTGCCACGAGCTCACCGGCGGCAACCCGTATCTGCTACAAGCCTTGCTACGTGAGGAAGGCGAGGGCTCGGCCGCGGTCGGCGAGATGATCGGCATGCGGCTGCGCGAGTACACCGGCGCCGCCGAAGTCGCCCGCTCCGCCGCCGTGCTGGACGGTGACGCCGGCCTGGACCTGCTGTCCGCCCTGACCGGGTTCGACGCGCTGCCCGCCGTCGACACGCTCGTCCGTCTCGGCGTGCTCGCCGACACCGACCCGTTGACGTTCCGCTATCCGTTCGTGCGCAACAGCATCCTCGCCGACATGCCGATCGCCGTCCGGTCCGCCGCGCACGCCCGCGCAGCCTGGCTGCTGTTCGAGTCCGACGCCCCCGACGACCGCGTCGCCGAGCACGTGCTGAAGGCCAGATCCGTCCGCCTGCCGTGGTCCGTCGACCTGCTGCGGGAGGTCGGTGGCGTCGAGCACCTGGAACGGGCGCTCGACGAACATCTGTCCGATGAGGACCGGCTGTCGATCGAGGTCGAGCTCGGCCACGCCGAACACCTCAAGGACAACAGGGAAGGCCGCGACCGGGTCCGCGACGCGCTGACCGCCAGCGAGGACCCGCACCTCGCCGCGAACGCCGCGCTGTCGTTGATCCAGAACATGTGCACGGGCTCCGACGCGCACTTCGCGGTGTCGCTGGCGATCATGGTGGTCGCCCGGCTGCTGCCAGAAGACCGAGACCTGGTCTGGAACCTCGTCTGCACCACCTATCTCCTCGCCGCCAACCGCGACGCCCGGATGGCCAACTGCGCGGGCAAGTACTACGACGACCTCATCGGCGACATCCCGCAGGACCCGAACCTGCGGCGCGCGCGGCAGGCGTTGCTCGCGGTCGGCAACGCCCGCAGCGGTGACTCGTCCGCGGAAGCCGTCGAGCACGCGGTGGAAGCACTCGACGGCGAGTGGGTCGACGTGTTCGGCGAGCCGTACCTGTTCACGTTCCTGGTGCCGGTGCTCGCCGATCATCCCGATCACATCAACAAGTTCTGGCTCTCGCACAGCACCGCGCCGGTCTCGTACGACCCGCACCTGCGCCGCGGGATGCTGAGCATGATCGCCCGCGCCTCCGCGTTCCACAACAGCGGTGATCTCGCGCGTGCGTACACCTTCCTGACGCCACCGGTCTCGACGGGCAACACCGAGTGCCCCGCGGTTCTGCTGGCCACGGCGAAGCTCGCCGAGGTGTGCATCGAGATGGGGCAGTTCGACGAGGCCGCCCCGCTCGTCGTCCAGGACGGCAATCTGTTGCAGCACATCAACGTCGTCTACGCCCGCGGCCGGCTGAAGCTCGCGTCGTGCCACGCGGAGGGTGCGCTGGAGGATCTGCTGGAGGCTGGGCGACGGCTCGCCGAACGGGAAATGCCGAACCCCGCGCTGATCGCGTGGCGTCACCACGCCGTGCGCGCGTATTTGGCGCTGGGCAACAAGGACGACGCTGCCCGGCTCGCGCACGAGGAGCTGGATCTGGCCAAGCGGTGGGGTTCCACGCGCGTTGTCGGGACCGCGTTGATGAGCGTGGGCATCAGCACCGACGACATCGACGTCCTGACCGAGGCGGAACAGCTTCTCGCCTCGTCACCGCACCGGCTGCTGCACGCCCAGTCGCTGTACTGGCTCGGGCATCACCTGCGCCGCAAGGGACGCACCGACGCGGCGGCTCCGCACCTGCGCCAGGCGTTCGAACTCGCGCGTCGCCTCAGCGCGCACCCGCTGGCCAAGCTCGCGGGCGACGAGGTGCGCGACGAGGGCGACCAGGTGCAGGGCCTGACCAAGCAGGAGAACCGGGTCGCGCGGATGGCGGCGCAGGGTCTGACGAACCGGCAGATCGCCGAGATCCTGCACCTGACCCGCCGCACGGTGGAGCTGCACCTGTCGAGCGCCTACCGCAAGCTCGGCATCACGGGACGAGCTGAGCTCGTCGCCGCCTTGTGGTCCTGACGACGATCAGCAGACCTGCCAGCAACGCCATCAGGATCACTGAGACGACCGACGACAGCACCAGGAACTCGTTGAGCTGTCCGCCGGCGAGGTAGGCGCCGAGCGCGACCGCCACGACCGCGCACACGGCGCGGTCCATGATGGACTCCATCGAGAGAAGCGTTGCGCGGTAACGGGAGTCCGGGATCGCGTCGTTGAGCAGCTTCTTCTGGATGGGGAAGCTCATGCCCGCCGTCACGGAGAACAGGCACAGCAACACGATCGTGAGGGTCCCGCCGGACGGCACGATGAAGCCGATCGACAACGCCATCACGATCGTCAGCAGGAACACCGACTTCGCGGGCCCGATCTTCTTCGACAGCCAGTGCGGTCGTGCGGCGGCGATCGCCTCGAAGATCGTCATCGCGGCGAGCACCGAGCCGTACCAGTTGACCGAGACGTGCTTCGACTCGAGCACCGGCTGGAACAGGTTCACCTGCAGGATCCGCACGAGCGTGAACATCGCGATGCCCTGGACCATCAGGAGAAGCAGCCAGCGCGAGGTTTTGAGCGAGCTGAACGCGCCGCCGACGCCCGCGAGCAGCTTGGACGTCTTGCCTTCTGGTCGTGTCCAGCCCGGGATCGGCGGGAGCTTCAGGGCCAGGACGACGGCGATGGCGGCGTTGATCGCGGTGAGCCAGTACGGCGATGGCATGTTCCACTGCATCAGCAGCCCGATCACCGGCCAGTACACGATCTTGCCGACCAGGCTGTACGACCGCCCGACGCCCTCGACCTTGAGGTAGAGATGCCCGGCGTTGTGAGCGTTGAGGTACTCGTACAGGTACGCGCTCTGGGCGCCCGAGATCAACGACCTGGCGAGCGCGATCAGCAGGAAGTGGACCAGGAACCCGGTGTAGTTGCCGGCGAACACCGGCACCAGGTTCGCGCCCACCAGCACGCTCGCGCCGAGCCACAGTGAAGTGCGGTAGTCGAAGCGGTCCGCGACCATGCCGGTCGGGATCTCCATGAGGCAGAACGCGATGTAGTAGATCGACTGGATGCCGAAGATCTCGGCGTCGCTCATCCCGAGCTGCTTCTGGTACTCGTAGAAGATCGGGATCCACAGCAGCAGCCCGAAGAAGAACTGGAAGCCGTACGTCAGGCGGACGGCACGCGCCACATCCGGAGTCGCCGGTACGCGAAGACCCAGCATCAGATCGAGTACGGCCGCAGCTGCAGGACGTACAGGATCTCGTCGGTGGCGAGCCACTCGATGTCGACCGGCGAGTCGAACGTGTAGTCCGGCGAGAAGTGCGACTGCAGCAACCGTCCGACGATCGCGAGCCGTTGCAACTGCGCCTGAGCCTTGGCGCCGAGATCTTCCTTCGCGTCACCGAGCGAGACCGTGCGACCGCCACCCTCCACAGTGGAGTAGAGGTACTGCATCGGCTGCTTCGAGCCCTCGACGACGTCGGTGACGTTCGGCGAGACGTTGATGTAGACGTTGCGGAAGTCGTTGCGGTTCATGGGGTTCGTGGTGACCATGACGCCACCGAAGTCCGCCTTGACCTGCTCCTGGACCACAACGCCCATGAAGCAGTCGTCGAGTGAGATGCCCGCTTGCTGGCGCAGTCGCACGCTGCGTGCGGATACCAGCGAGGCCCACACCTCCTTGACCGACTCCACGATCTTCTCGGCGCTGGTGACGTGGTTGTACGACTCGTAGATGCCCGCCGCGGAGAACCCGGCGAGGTCCTCGGCGTTCGACGAGCTGCGCACCACGAACGTCCTGACCCCGGCCAGGTTCTCGCACAGCGCGCTGTCCAGTTCGGACAGCAGGTAGTCCGGCACGCGGGTCTTGCGGATCAGCCGCTGCAGCTCGACGCACAACGGTTCGATCTCGCGGGCGTTGAGCTCCAGCGCCATCTTCAGCTTGCCGATGGCCTGCTGGATCTTCGGCGACGACTCCAGGAAGCCCTGGTGCACCGAGAACGGCAGCGCGACGCCGCGCGGCACCCGGACCCGTTCCGCGAGCAGCTGCTGGGCGGCGCCGAGCAGGTCGTCACCGTCGTGGTCGAGCAGCTTGCCCAGGTACGGCATGAGGTTGTCGCGCGGCGGGCGCGGCACCGAGAAGAAGCCGAGCAGGCGTCGCGGCGTCTCGGTCGCGAGCACGTGGTGCAGCTCGCCGAGGTTCGCGGCCTTGGTGCCGTAGCGGTGGCTGTCGTTGTAGCGGATCTTGGCGAGGTTGAGGATCGGGTTGTAGGTGTCCTCCGGCTCCTCGAGCGTGACGCGCTGCGCGTACCAGGCGGGGCGCTGGCCGAGGTCCTGCGGTTCGTCGATCAGCCTCAGCCCGACGCTCGCGCTCTTCGGTGACACCTCGTACTCGACCCACTGGCCGTCGAGGTTCTCCCGGTCGATGAGGTCGAACGCGCCGAGCTGGATGGCGTTCGGGATGGACCAGCCGGTCGCCAGGACGTTCGTGTGCGACAGGGGAGTGGTGTGGCTCGCGTTGATGATGCCGGCCAGCCGCGGAATGTCGTCCGGAACGCGGTGCATCACCACGATGTCGAACCACTCCAGCGAGTTCTCCCGGTACTCCTG
>JAVXWK010000912.1:0-34756 GCA_032230575.1 Pseudonocardiales bacterium
GGAATACCTGTTGATCAGCTCGCTGGGCGACCCCTCAGCCGCGATCCGACCACCGTCCATCACCACGAGCCGGTCGCACAGCTGCTCGGCCTCGTCCATGTAATGGGTGGTGATGATGAGCGTGACACCGTCCTGCTTCAGCCGGAACAGCCTGTCCCACAACAGATGCCGAGCCTGCGGGTCCAACCCGGTGGTCGGCTCGTCCAACAGCAGCAACTCCGGATCGTTCACCAACGACCGCGCGATCGTCAGCCGCCGCTTCATCCCCCCGGACAACGGCTCGACTTCGTGATCCGCCCGATCCGTGAGCTGCGCGAACTCCAGCAACTCGTCGGCCTTCTCGCGGCACCGCGCCCGCGACATCCCGAAGTACCTCCCGTAAATCTGGAGGTTCTGCCTCACGGTGAGCTCCGTGTCGAGGTTGTCGAGCTGCGGCACCACCCCGACCCTCGCCCGAATCCTGGGCCCGTCCCGCTCCGGGTCCATCCCGAGCACCGACAGATCCCCACCGGTCCGCCCGGACACGCACGAGATCATCCGCATGGTCGACGACTTCCCGGCCCCGTTGGGTCCCAAGAACCCGAAGGCCTCCCCACGGCGCACCTCGACGTCGATGCCGCGAACGGCCTCGAACGACCCAAAATGCTTGGTCAGCGCCTTGGCCTCAACGAGGTTCTCCACCCGCCCGACGTTAACGAACAGGTCCGACAATTTTCGACGCATTTACGATCAGCACATGCCCGAGACGGAACTCCGGTGGCTGACCGAGGCCGACGACACCCTCCGCGCCGAAATCCACGCAGTCGTGCACGACGTAGTAGCCGCAGGCGGCGCGGTCGGCTACCACGAGCCCCCGACCTTCGACAGAATCTCCGCCTGGCTGGACGGCGTCCTCAAGCAGGTCCGCGACAACGACGCCGCCTTCGTCACAGCTCTCGTGGACGGTGTGGTCCGGGCAGTGGGCCTCTGGCGCCGTGGCTCCACCGCCGTCTTCCAGCACCGCGTGGAAATCCAGCAGATCATGGCCCACCCCTCCGCACGCGGTCTGGGCCTGGGCAAACGAGTCGTGCGGGGCCTGATCGACCACGCCCGCGAACACGGCGTCGAAATCGTCATGCTCGGCACACGCGGCAACAACCACGGCGCCATCGAACTCTACGAATCGCTCGGCTTCCGCGAATGCGGCCGCATGCCGAACGCCATCGCCGTGGGCACCGAACGCTGGGACGACGTCTGGATGTACCTGCCACTCGGCTACCCGGAGGGCACCACCCTCAACGGCGCCAGCGCAGGCGGCCTGGGCTCGAGCCCACGGCGGGACGGCGCGCCCTGATCAGGCCGAAACGGCACCGCCCGAAAACAACGAGTGGCCCTGACCGATTTACCGGTCAGGGCCACTCACAGAACGAGAAACGCCGGAACAGCGCCAGATCAGAGGTTCGGGAACCAGATCTTGATCTCACGCTCAGCCGACTCGGCAGAGTCGGACCCGTGCACCAGGTTGTACTGGACCTCGAGCCCGAAGTCGCCGCGGATCGTGCCGGGGGTCGCCTTCTCGACAGGGTCAGTACCACCAGCGAGCTGACGGAACGCCGGGATCGCCCGCACACCCTCGACCACCAGAGCGACCAACGGCCCACCGGTGATGAAGTCGACGAGGTCGTTGTAGAACGACTTGCCGTCGTGCTCCGCGTAGTGCTGCTCAGCAGTCGCGCGGTCAGCGGTGCGAAGCTCCAACGCGGCGAGCTTGAGCCCCTTGCGCTCGATCCGGGCGATCACCTCGCCAACGAGACCACGCTCAACGCCATCGGGCTTAACGAGAACCAGGGTGCGCTCGGACACGACGGTGTGACTCCTCAAAACAGGTCGAACAGGTACGGGAAGTGCCGCCAAGGGTAGCTGCCCGCACTAGTGCACCAGCACCGGCTGCGCGTCGTCCCGGGAGACCGCGACCTGCCGCAGCACGAACACCGCCAGCCCGAGAGCCACCGCCACCAGTCCGGCCGAGATCCAGAACGCCAGGTGGAACCCGGAGGTCAGCGCCTCCAGCCGGCCCACCCCTGAGGCCACCAGCGACGACGTGTACGCGGTGGAGGTGGTGGCCAGCACCGCGAGCCCGAGAGCTCCGCCCACCTGCGCGGTCGTGTTGACCAGCCCGGAAGCCAGCCCGGCCTCGTCGTGCGAGGCACCGGACATCGCCAGCGTCATCAAGGCGGGGAACGACAACCCGAGCCCGATCCCCAGCGGCGCCACCGCGGGCAGGATGTCCGGCAGGTACGAGCCGTCGACCGGCACCTGCGTGAACACGATCATCCCGGCCAGCATGAACAGCAGGCCGACGATCAGCATGTTCCGCTCGCCGAACCGCGAGTTCAGGCGCGCCGACAGCGACACCGAGAACACCGCGATCGCACCGGCGACCGGCATGAACGCCAGGCCGATCTCCAGCGGCGAGTAAGCCAGCACGAGCTGCATGTAGAGCGTGCCGAGGAAGAACAGCCCGAACATGCCGGCGACCATCGAGATCTGCACGAGGTTCGCACCGGTCACGTTGCGAGACCGGAAGACCCGCAACGGCAGCAGCGGCTTGGCAGCAGTCCGTTGGCGCACAACGAATCCGACGAGCAGAGCCAGTGCGACTGCACCCAGCCCGAGGGTCTGCACCGAACCAAAGCCGTAGTGCTCGGCCTTGACGATCGTGTACACGCCGAGCATCACCGCGGCCACGATCAGCAGCGCACCAAGGACGTCCGCGCCCTCACGCAGCCCGAGACCCACCGAGTCCGGCACGAGACGCACCGCCGCGATAGCGGCCACGATGCCGATCGGGATGTTCACGAAGAAGATCCAGTGCCACGACATGGCGTCGGTCAGCACGCCGCCGAGCAGCAGGCCGATGGACGCTCCCGCAGCAGCGACGAAGCTGAAGATGCCGATGGCGCGCCTCTGCTCGTCGGGCTTCGGGAACATCGTCACGACCATGCCCAGCGTCACGGACGTGGCCAGCGCACCGCCCGCACCCTGCACAAATCGAGAAATGATCAGCATCTCGGAGCTGAAGGACACGCCGCACAGCAGCGACGCGACCGTGAAGACGCCGAGGCCGATCAGGAACACCTTCTTGTGCCCGATCAGGTCGCCGAGGCGGCCCGCGAGCAGCAGCAGACCGCCATAGGCGATCAAGTACGCGTTGACGACCCAAGCCAGACCGGCCTGGCCGAACTTGAGGTCTTCTTCGATCGCGGGCAGCGCGACGTTCACGATCGTCTGATCGAGAACGATCATCAGCATGCCCGCGCACAGGACGATCAGCGCCAGCCAGCGCGAGTCCGTCTTCGGTCCCCCTGAAGTCATAAGAGGAACCGTAGCAGATAGTTTTGTACGGGACTATCTTTTATCCAACCGCATGACGCAGGGCACGCTTGCGCGGCGGCTTCTCGCACGGCATCGGGGTGCTCAACCGGCCCTCGGTCAGCCGGGTCAGGCCACCGACCAGGCCTTCTCGCTCATCGGCCGGCAGCGAGCTCAGCACGCTCTCGTACACGCCGGCCACGACCTGGTCGGCCTTCTCGACGATCGCCCTGCCCGCCTCGGTCACGACGACGACGCGGGCACGACGGTCGGTGGCGGACGGCTTGCGCTCGGCGTAACCAGCGGATTCGAGGGCGTCCAGGGTCACGACCATGGTCGTCTTGTCGATGCTGATCATGTCGGCGATCTCGGACTGCGTGTGGTCCGCGTCCAGGGCACTGGCCAGCACGCAGCGGGCTCGCGGAGTCAGTCCGATCTCCGCGAGCCTCGCCGTCAGCTCGGTCTCCAGCGCGTGTGACGTGCGATGCAGCAGCATCATCAGGTCAGTACACATCGTCGTGCCCATGAGACCTACGGTATCAAATTATCTCGACCGAAACTATCTGCCGGAAGAACTACCGCTCCAGCACCACGACCGACCGCGCTGCTCCAGCCAGCTTTTCGCTGGTCAGCGGCTTCCAGTTGCCAGGAGGCAGCGTCACGGCCTGGTCGGTCGGGTACGGGTTGATCACCACGACCACGCCCTGACGACCGCCGTCCACGTCCGGCCCCACCGTGTCGTCGATGTGCATGACGATCACGCCGGTCTCCGCGGCCGGGAACGACACCTTCTGCTGCACCAGGTCGGCGGAGCCCAGCGCGAACAGCGGCGACGACTTGCGAATCCGCAGCAGTTCCAGGGTGGCGTCCAGCGACGCCTTCATGTCTGCTGACGACGGTTTCGCCATGCCCAGCAACGGCTTCGCGTACGGCCACTTCGACTCGTTGTCGGCCTTGGGCGGCAACCCGCGGCCGAACCCGTTGTCGCGCAACGAAGGATCGTATGGGTTGAACCAGTCTCCCGAGTCGAAGCTGTTGCGGTCCAACGACTTCGAGCGCAGGAACTCGGTGCCCGCGTGTACGAACGGCCGCCCCTGCCCGAGCAACACCGGAGCCAGCGCCACCGTCTGCATCTTCACGCGCTCAGCCATGGACGTCTCGGGCTTCAGCTTGTAGGCCAACGCGTCGAACAACGTCTCGTTGTCGTGCGCGTCGACGTACGTGATGGCCTCCAACGGCTGCCCCGTGTACCCGGCAGCAGACCCGTTGTACTTGACGTCGCGACCCGCGACCACCGGCCCGGCCGTCGACTGGAACCGGTACGAGGCCATGTTCCCGGCCATGCCCAGCTTCACCAGGTCGCTGTAGTTCTCCAGCCGCGCGGCCACATCTCCGTTGGCGGGCGAGGAGTTCACGTCCCCGGCCAGACCGGAACCGAGGCCCTGCACGCGCGGATCGTCGTCGAACGGCCCACCGCCACGAACAGCGTCGCGCAACCTGTCGCTGAACGTCCCGACACCCGTGCCCGCCATGTTCGCCTGCGTGGCCTGCTCGAACCGGGCGTTCCCGGCGACCTCGCCGAAGTCCCAGCCCTCGCCGTAAATGCCGATCTTGCGCCCGTCCACGCCGTCGCGTTCCACGGTCAGCGCGTCCAGAGCCGCCCGCACCGCGAGGATGTTCGCCTTCGGGTGGTGGCCCATCAGGTCGAACCGGAACCCGTCGACCTTGTAGTTGCGCGCCCACCGCACCACGGAGTCGACGACGAGCTTGCCCATCATGGCGTTCTCGGTCGCGGTGTTCGCACAGCACGTGGAGTTCGCGACCGAGCCGTCGAGGTTGAGCCGCTGGTAGTAGCCGGGCACGACCTTGTCCAGCACGGACGTCGGTGCGTCGCCGGACGCCGCCGTGTGGTTGTAGACGACGTCCACCACCACGCGGTTGCCGTTGTCGTGCAATGACTTCACCATCTCGCGGTACTGCTTCGACCGCGCCACGCCGTTCTGCGCGTCCGCCGTCGCGTACGAACCCTCCGGCACGTCGTAGTGGAACGGGTCGTAGCCCCAGTTGAAGCCGTCCTTCGCCGCGACCGCACCGACGCAGGCCTGCTGCTGGTCCGAGTCCGCGGGCAACGCCTTGAGATCACATGCCGGAGTGGCCTGGTCGGAGCGCTTCTCGGGGATCGTCGCGATGTCGAACGTCGGCAACAGGTGCACGGTGTCCATGCCCGCGGCAGCCAACGCGTTGAGGTGCTTCATGCCCACGGAGTCGCGGTGGGTGAACGCCTTGTACGTGCCGCGCTCCGCCGCCGGGACGGACTGGTCGTTGATCGAGAAGTCGCGCACGTGCAGCTCGGTGATCGCGCCGCCCATGCCCTTCGCGACGTCGCGAGACCAGCCCTGCGGCATCGAACGGCTGTCCTTGAGGTCCGCGAACTGCGAGTGCGTCGAGTTCACCGACAGCGCCACCGAGTACGGGTCGGTGACCACGACGGTGCGCTGCCAGCCGGTGACCTCGAACTGGTAGTACTTGTTCTTCCAGTCGCCAGAACCGAACCACGAGCCCGAGGCGTCGTCGCGCTTGAGCTGCACGACCTTCTTCGGTTCGCCCGAGGGTTCGTCGAACAGCCGCAGCTTCACGTTCTGAGCTGTCGGCGCCCACAGCCGGATCGACGCGCGGCCGTGGGCGAACGTCGGCCCGAACGTCAGTTTCGTCGCCGCAGCGGCGAAACGGTCGTCCAGCACGCCCGCGATCTGCACGCTCGTCCGGTGCCGAATCGCTCCGCCCGCGTCGACGTGCACGGCAGAGAGCTTGTCCCGCAACGCCTCGTCGACGAACCCGCGCACCGCGAACACCGGCTTGCCCTTGAGGTGCGGGAACTGCGCCGGAACCTCTTCGGTGGTCGGTGACAACCGCAGCACACGCGACCCGTATTCGAGCCGGTAACCGTCGGACTGCACGGACGGCACGTCCCAGACGACCTTGTCCTTCGCGATCCAGATCGCCTTGGCCTTGGTCAGGTCGTCATCCGCGGCAGGACCGGCGTTGGGCGGCAGCAGATAGGTCTCGTTGCCCTGCAACTGCCACACCTCGTTCCCCTTCTGGCCGAGGTCGAGGAACTGGTCGGGCCCGGGATCCTTGGTGTCACCGCTGTGGACGAGGTAGCTCAGCCCGGCCGCACCGGCTGCGAGCGGCACCGACCAGTAGACGCCGTATGCGTCCCGACCGTCCGGCACGCGCGACTGGTTCCAGCCCGGCGACGGCTCCGCGGACCCCGTCCAGTGGTACATCGTCCAGTCGGTGTAGTCGCCGTCCGCGCGGTTGTAGTGGATCACCGCCCGGTTCTCGGCGGCGGCCTTCGAAGCGTGCACCTTGCCGCCCGCGACCCACGAGTGGCCACTCGTGAACTTGCCCGACGCCTCCACGGTCGTCCCGCGCACCACCGAGAAGTCGGTGGTCGGCGGCAACTCGGCGATCCCGTTGGAGAACGGCACGTCAGCCCGTCCGGCAACGCGCACAACAGCTCCCGTGGCATCACCGACGTAGTGCACGACCGCCTTGCCGGTAGCCGCCTGTTCAGAGGCGTACACCGGGATCTGGCCCTGCTTCAGCCACACCTCGGGCGTCACGCTGGGATCGATGAACCGGTCGACCGACGTGTCCTTCTCGTCGCCCTTGTGCGCGATGATCCCGACGGACTTGGCGCCCGGCTTCAGCTTGATCCACGCGAAGCGCCCGTAAGCGTCCTCCCCCGCGAACGGCAGCGGAGTGTTCCAGTCGACCGGCGTCTCGATGTCACCCCACGCGTGCAGGCCCCAGCCGTCGTAGTTGTCCCGCTGGTAGTGCACGACCAGCCAGTCCGGGTTCTTCGTGCCGGGATCGGGCACCGGCGGCGCGGCCACGAGCGACACGAACGCGCCGTCCGCACCGATCTCACCGGACTTCGCCACCACCCGCAGCTCGACGCGCTTCCCCACCGCCGCACCCGGAAGTGCCGACAGGTCAGCGAAAACGCGGTACGGAGCAGAGTCATCGGTGCCCAGGACAGTCCAGTCCTGACCTTCCACGCGGGCCGCGAACGTGGCCGAAGCGTTGGGCGTGCTGATGCCGTCCGCGCGGAGCTCGACCCGCTCGTCCAGCACGGTTCCGGCAGCCGGAGCGACCAGAACCGGTGACGGCTTGGCAGCCGCGACGTTGCTGGTTCCCTTGAGCACCAACGACGACAGCGCGGGCACGGTCACCGTGACGCGACCGTTCACCACCTGCGCGTTCTCGAAAGCGCTGGAAGAAACCGGCACGGTCACGGTCGCCGGCGAGGTACCGGCGTTCGCGACGACGAGGCTCTCGCGGCCGAGAATCCGGCTGAACGCGAACACATCCCCGTCGGCGTACCGGAGCACCTGGTTGCCGTCCCGCCACACCGGGTCCTGGTCGACCTGCGCCGCCAGCGCCTTGAGCTGCTGGTACAGCGGGTGCGAGGTGTTGTAGTTGTCGACAGCGCCGGTGCGGCCGGACCCGATCAGCTTCTCCGCCATGTACTCCGGCGTCTTGGAGGCGAACATGTCCTGGCGCGCCAGCTTGTCGCCGCCCGTGCCCGCGAAGCCCTGCTCGTCGCCGTAGTAGACGACCGGGTTGCCGCGCCACAGGTACATCAGGGTGTTGCCGAGCCTCAGCCGCTGCAACAACTCGTCGTCCGAGATGCCCGGCCGGTCGTTGCGGATCATCCACGCGACGCGGCCCATGTCGTGGTTGCCGAGGAACGTCGGCAGCGACGAGGCGTTGGAGTCGGCGTCGGTGTAGCGGTCGTCGTCGAGCAGCACCTCGCCGAGCCGCTGGGAACCCTTGCCGGACAGGAAGCTCAGGGCGCTGCTCTGGAACGGGAAGTCCAGCGTGGCCTGCATGCGCCCGGTCGTCGTGTACTTCGAGGTGTTCTCCGGCGAGGAGTCGAAGACCTCGCCGAACACGAAGAAGTCCTTCTTGCCCTTGCGGTTCGCGTACTGCTTCACGTGCGGCGCGAGTGCCTGCCAGAACTCGATGTTGACGTGCTTGACCGTGTCGACCCGGTAGCCGTCGATGTCGAGAGTGTCGATCCAGCTGGTGAAGATGTCCTTCATGCCGTTGACCACGCGCGGGTGCTCGGTCATGAGGTCGTCGAGGCCGGAGAAGTCGCCCTGCTCGCTCGACTCGCCGGAGAACGTCGAGTCGCCGCGGTTGTGGTAGAGCGTGGAGTCGTTGAGCCACAACGGGAACTTCGTCGGGCCGTCCTTGACCGGCGTGTACGGGAAGGACTTCTTGGCGTCGAGCTTCGGGAAGTCCTTGCTGCCCGCGTAGTCGGCGATGTCGAACGGCTTCCCGTCGGCGTCCAGGTAGGGCTGCGCGCCGGTGGACACGTACGCGTTCTTGTTCTCGGCGTACTTGATCACGTCGGCGGTGTGGTTCGCGACGATGTCGAAGAAGACCTTGATGCCACGCCGGTGCGCGTCCCGGATCAGGTCGCGCATCTCCTGCGTGGTGCCGAAGTGCGGGTCCAGCCTGGTGTAGTCGACCGTCCAGTACCCGTGGTACCCGGCCGAATCGCCCTGCACCCAGCGGTTGAGGAACATCGGCGTCATCCAGATCGCCGTGATGCCCATGCCGTCGAGGTAGTCGAGCTTCCCGCGCAGGCCCTTGAGGTCGCCACCGTGGTAGAAGCCCTTGTCTGCGGGGTTGAACCCGTTCTCGGCGGTGTTCGAGCGACCGCGGTCGTTGCCAGGGTCGCCGTTCGCGAACCGGTCGGGCATCACGAAGTAGAAGCGCTCACCTCGCAGGTCGGCGCGCTTCGGCGGCAACGCGAGTTTCGCGTCCTCCTCGCGCACACCGGGCGCAACGTCCACCACCTCCCCCACGGCCAGCCGTTGCTGTGGTGCGGCAACGGCTTGGACCGGTGTGAGAGGCAGCAGAACCAGTGCAGCGAGCGCGGCGACGACCCGACGCATCGCGACCTCCTTGTCGCAACTTCTTGCAGGGTTGCTGCACGAAACCACGGCAAACAGCCGGAAACAATACGTCGGGTCCTGCAAATATTTGCGATCAGCCCGCCGGACGCTTGTACGTGATCGCGATGCGAAGCGGATGCGAGCGCCACTCGTTGACCGCCATGCCGGCGATCACGCCGATGCCCTCGATGGAGTCCGGGGTCGCCGGCGCGCTGCGGCTCGGCGAGCCCGCCAGCGGACCTCCGACCGGCGGCGGCGAGAACTGCGCGACGACCACCTGCTGCCCTTCGTGGGGCTGCACGGCAAGCAGAACGTGCGGGTTCGCCTGCTCGCCCTGGTTCTCGATCGGTTCGAGGGAGAGGTACTCACCGCGTTCCGCCGCCTCAGCGCACATCCGGCCCGCCCACCTGAACGCGTCCATGACGTCGTCGTCGGAAAGCTCGGCGTCCGCTTCCGGCAGCGAGACCTGCACCAGGTGCGTGCCGTGCGCGGTCATCTCGCCGTTGGTGGTGTAGCGGTCGGGGATCATCGCCTCGCCGGTCTCGAGGTCGATCATGAGCAGGTCGCGGAACCTGGTGTCGGCGAGCGGTGACCGGCCCATCAGGCCGCGGCCGAGCATCTCCTTCAGCTTCGGGTCGGTCATCCGCCAATACGTCGTCAGCTCACCGATCTGCAGGCCGATGAAGTCCTTGACCGGCAGGCTGGGCAACGCCGTCATGAGGCTCTGACCGGGCGAGACCGGTGGTTGCGACGGCGCCTGGACCTGGAACGGCGGGAGAGCCGCGAACTGCGGGTCGACCCGTGCCGTGCGGACGACGTGGTGAGCCCACGCGCGCACACGGGACAACGGGTGGTCAGGGAACCTCACGTCGTAACGAGGATCGTCGCCCGCGTGGAACGGCAGCACGCCCTGCAGCTCCGGCGCGTACGGGTGCTGCATGATCCAGCGCTCGAACCCGACCTCGGGTGCCAGCGCCGCCTCGCGCATGCCCGAGACCGGGCCTTCCGGCGCGATGAGCTGCAACACCGCGCTGCAGGTCGCCTTCGGGACCGTGAACGAGCACAGGAACGCCTGCCCGGCCGGGCGGTTCGGCAGCGGCACCTTGATGATCCGCAGCAGCGCGGGCACCCCGGCGAGCTGGACGACGTGCGCCTCGATGAGGCAACCGTCCTTGCTGTGCAGCACAGCGAGGTCGTGCCTCAGTCCGGGCAGGTCGTCCAGCCCGGCGGGCAGATCCGGGACAAGGTCGTAGTACTCCAGGACAACGTGGTCACCATTGGCGTGCTGCCAGGTTGTCTGGTCGAGCTGACGGAAGCCGGCGGTGTCGAACGAGATGGGCACGCACCCGACCCTATTGCGATCGTCAGGCCGCCCTCAGCGTTTTGGACCAGAGCGATGCGCCGGTTGCGTCACGCAGCCACACGGTGAGCTCGTGCTGGGTCGCCTCGACCTCACCGAAGTGCTGGAAGCCGTCCAGCGGCGAGGTGTTCGGAGCGGGCGGGGCGTGCACGAACACGGCTTCCGGGCCGAACGTCGGGTCGAGCGTGTTCGGGCCGAACGCACCCGCGTGGGCCGGGCCGGACACGAACTCCCAGAACGGGTCGAAGTCGCCGACGGCCGCGCGGTCCGGCGAGTAGTGGTGCGCCGCCGTGTAGTGAACGTCGGCGGTGAGCCACACGGTGTTGCGGACGCGGCGCTTCTTGAGCTCCCGCAACACCCACGCGATCTCGTGCTCACGGCCGTTGGGGGCGCCCGGCAGGCCGTTGGCGACGCCCTCGATGTCGGTGCCGTCCGGGACGGTGAGGCCGACCGGCAGGTCCGCGGCGATGATCTTCCACGTGGCGGTGCTGCGGCTGAGCTCGTTCACCAGCCACTTCGCCTGCTTCTCGCCGAGGATCACGCCGGGCTGGTCCTTGGGCGAGGTGTTCTTGTCCTTGTAGGTGCGCATGTCGAGCACGAAGATCTCGACGTTGCGGCCGTAGGAGAACTTCCGGTAGACGCGGCCGTCCACAGCGCGGTGCCGGTCGATCGGCATCCACTCGTGGAACGCCTGGAAAGCGCGCTGTGCCAACACATCTACGCGCTTCTCGGTGTACTGAGGGAGGTCCAGGATCTCGCCGGGGTACCAGTTGTTGGTGACCTCGTGGTCATCCCATTGCGCATAGGCGGGAACCTGCGCGGCGAAGCGCTTGAGGTTGTCGTCGAGCAGGTTGTAGGCGAACTGGCCGCGGTACTCGTCGAGCGTTTCGGCCACTTTGGACTTCTCGGGCGTGACGACGTTGCGCCAGATCCGGCCGTCCGGGAGCGTCACGGACTCCTTCATCGGGCCGTCGGAGTAGACGCTGTCGCCGCTGTGGACGAAGAAGTCGGGCCTGCGGTCGGCCATGGCCTTGAAGATCGGCATGCCGCCGATGTCCGGGTTGATGCCCCAGCCCTGGCCGGCGACGTCACCGGACCACACGAAGCGGACCTGGTCCCGGCCGAGCGGGGCGGTGCTGAAGCTGCCGGTGACGGGCTCGCTGCACGAGCGGCCGTGCAGGTCCTCGGCCGTGACGCGGTAGTAGGCGGTGCGGCCTGGCAGCAGGTGGCCGACCCTGACCTGCCCGGTGCCGCCCGTCTCCGGCGTGAGCAGCGGGCCGCGGACGTGGCGGGAGAGGCGGAACTTCGGGTCGTCGGACACCTCGACGAGCATCCGGGACGGCCGGTCCGCGCGGGTCCAGACGATGCCACCGTCCCAGGTGACGTCGCCGGACTGCACGCCGTGCGTGAGGACGGGACGGTCGGCCTTGGCGAGGCTGATGCCCGAGGGCACCAGCGCCGCGGCCGTGCCGATTGCGCCTGCCTTGAACAACGTGCGACGGTCGAAGGTCATGCGCGGTTTCTAGTCGCCGGTTCTGACCGGCCGCCGAACCCCAGATGAACTTCAGCAGCGCTTGTCCGTGGCGCCCCACACGTAGTCGGTGACGCCGGAGCCCGTGCGGATGGTGGCGACGGCCTTGGTGCACTTGTCGAGCGTGGCCGCGCCCGCGCCCCACAGCTCCTGCTTGCCGGTGGCCTGGCCGCCACCGTGCGGGATCTCCTCGCCGCCGCTGAACTCCGCGATCCAGTTGCTGGTGCTGACGTTGCGGTGCGAGCTGTAGAACGAGTCCCACACCCACAGGTACGGGTAGTTCTTGCCGCAGCCGGCGAACTGCTTCACAGAGCCGATCTGCTTGCCCTGGTAGGTGATGGCGCCGGTGGAGCCGATCTGCTTGGCAGAGGCACAACCGGGGACGGACTCGGCGTTGGCGGTGCCAACTCCGACGGACAGCAGCGTCGCGGCCAGTGCGGCGGCGAGGGCAAGTGGCTTTCTCACAGCCGCGACGCTGGTGCAGTCCGGTTATGTAGCGGTAAATCCCTTTAGGTCAGGCGCTTGAGCCAGTCCGTGATGATCTGGCGCGACGCCGGGGTGGCGTGCACCCACGTCTGGTGGTTCTGGTCGGTGTACTTGACCACGAGCCAGCGGCCGTCCTCGAAGTCGATCGTGGTGAGGAACGTCTTGGCCCGCTGCCGGCCCTCGCCGTTGCGCTTCGCCGCGTACAGCTTCGCAGTGCCCTTGCGGGGCTGGGCGAGCAGCTGACGCAGCGAGATCGACGGCGACGCCTTGCCCGGCTGGTGCACGTTGATCTCGGACTCGTGCACGTTGATCGACGCGCCACGACCCGCCGGGACGTCCGGCAGCTGCATCGCGAGGACCTCCGGCGCGTTCTCCGGCCGGATCGGGTGCAGCTGCACGAACCCGTTGTCGTGCACGGCGAGGACGCCGTGCTGCGAGTTCGCCGCGACCACCACGGGCTTGGTCTCGCTCGGCGTGACCGCGATCCACGCCGAGTAGTCGTGGTCCGCCTTGGCGATCAGGTGCAGCGTGCCCCGCACGTCCGGATGATCGAGCCCGACCCTGCGCAGCTCGCCGATGACGTCGCGCTCGATCAGCGCACGCTCGTCTTCGGTCTCACCGGGCGAGTCGACGGAGAGCGCCGGGTGGTACTCCCCGAGCCGCTCCTGCTTCCACAGCACGTCGAACGCGAGGTCGGACAGCTGAATGGACGAACGCAGCACGCTCACCCCCCGATCGTCGGCGGCGCGACCATCGGCATGTCACCGATGATCTCGTTGGTGTTCTCCTCGGTGACCAGGTAGTCGGCCGACTTGTGCTCCAGGTCGTCCTCCCCCTGTCCCTTCTGACCGTGGCCGCCCATGCCGCCCGCACCGGCGGCACCGCCCCGGCCGGCCGCACCGACGCCACCGCGCCCTGCCGCGTTCGGGCCACCCTCCGCGCCCATGCCGCCGAACACCCCGGACTTGCCGCCGGGCTGCTGCGCGTTCGTGCCGCTGCTGCTGCCCGTGCCGACGCCACCGAGGCCGCCACCGCCGAGCCTGCCGGACCCGCTGCCGCCACCGAACTTGCCGCCCGCGCCGCTGCCGCCGGGACCACCGGGGCCTCGGCCCGCGCTGCCACCGGGACCACGTCCGCCACCGGTGCCACCGGTGCCGCCGGGACCGCCGATGCCGGGAGGCACGCCGATCGGCGGGATTCCCGTGTTCGGCGGCCGGTCGATCACGCTGCCGACGGGAGGCTTGTTGCCAGGGGGAAATTCGGAGCGCAGCGGGCTGTCGATGTCTCCGCCGACAGCCTGGGACGTCGTGGTGTCGTTGCCGCCGGTGATGTTGCCGGGCGGCGTCCACGTGGTGCCGGTCGTGCCCTGCGGGTTGCCGGTCGAGCTCGGGAACGTGGGCGTACCGTGCGGCATGCTGGAGTTGTCGACGTTGTCGCCGGTCTTGTCCCGGCCGTCGTCGCCACCGGTGTTGGTGACCTCGACCTGCAGGTTGTCGCCCGTGACGCCGGGGAACTCCTTCGGCAGCTCACCGCGGTTGGTGTTGCTGGCGCTCTGGAACTCGCTGTAGACCTTGCGGTTGTGCGACTCGTCGCTGTTGTAGGCGTTGACCGAGTCCTCGGTGTCGGTGTCCCACGGGGTCGCGTCGTCCCAGAACCCGGTCTCCGGCTTGCTCTCCGGCATGTTCTTGAGCTGCGACTTGTTGTGGTTGAACTGGTAGACCTGGTTCGACAGCGAGTGGTCGGCCTGCCGCAGGGAGTCCTGCATCTGGATCATGGCCTGGTTGATCGGGTTGCCCGCGGCCTGGGCGGCATCCGCGCTGGCGCCGCTCCACGCCTCGCCGAGCGTCTCACCGACCCTCTTGAGCCGGGCCTCGACACCGGCGTAACTCCGCTCGAGCGAGGAGGCCGTGTTCGCGGCGGCTTGCGCCGACCCGGTGCCGGGGCCAGTCGTCATCAGGGAGTAGATCTGGTACCCCGAGATGCCTTCAGCGCGGGTGGAGTCCTCGGAGAAACAGCTGGGCGCGGGCCGTGTCATTTCGCACCTGCCTTGATCGTGGTGATGGCGAGATTGGCGAACTCGGCGACCGCAGCACACGGGTCCGCGTACTTGGGACTGCCCTTGTCGCTCTGGAAGGTGAAGAGGAGGGCCTTCTTGTCGGAGACGCCGGTGAGAACCGAGCAGCCGCCGCCACTGCGCTGGTCGGACACAAGGGCCATGTACGTGGGATAGCCCTGAATGTCCGGCAGCTGCTCAAACTTCTCGTAGGTCGTGTCCTTGTTGGGGAGGATGGTCGAGATGTTCGTGTCCTCTGGGAGGAACGCGACCGCCGGAGCCATCCTCGCCGGTGTGCTGGACCCCAGCCACGCGCAGCCTGCTCCGAGGTCGGTGTTGTTCACCCTCCCGGTCACCCCGGGCAGTCCGAACGCCTGCACCTGAGCCGCGGTGACCGTGCTGCACGGATCGGCCTCGAAGACCTTCACGTCGAGCGGGTTCTGAACCTTGGGCGCTCCGCCGCTATCGCTCGCGCTCGTCGGCGTGGTCGCGGTGGTCGGCGTGCCAGTGGTCCCGCCACCGGTGTTGCAACCAGCCAGCAGTGCGAACGCGGCGGTACCGACGACGATGGTTCGGATGCGCAACAGCTCAGTCCTTCGGCTTGAGGTTTGCCTGGTTGCCCTGCTCAGTCCGCTCGTACTGAGCCAGCGTGGCCTTCAGGTTGTCGATCCTGGTGGTCAGAGCGTCCTGAAGCTGCTTGTTCGAGTCCTGGTGCGCTTTGCCCGCAGACGCCGCCCAGTTCGCGTAGACCTGGCTCGGCACGTCCCTGCCGGCGCCCTTGACCGTGGTCAGCACCTGACCGTTCGTATGGGCCAGCGACAGCTCGTCCTTGATCGACTCGTACTCCTTGATGGCAGCACGCAGTGTGTCGAGATCGACCTTGGTCCCACTCATCCCCAGTACCCCTCCTTGCAGATTCGTGCGTCGAACAGCATAGCGCCGGGTCAGGGGCGTTGTCCGGGGTTCAAGGCACGATCGGGTGAACAAGACGAAGTGTCACCGACGCATTGCGACAAGTGAGGGTACGAACAGCTGCATGCTTCGTTCATTGGCGCTTTTCGTCAGCGCCGCATTGCTGCTCGTCTCGTGTTCGTCGGTCGAACCGAAGGCGGTTCCCGCCAAGCTCACGCCGCCGACCCCCGCGGTCGGCCCGCAGGAGAACTGCGAGAACGTGCTCACGGGTGATCCGGAGTCGTGCGTCCCGTGGACCGCGCCCGAACCACACGGCTTCGCCCAGGTGCTGCCCATCAACGGCGAGGAAGCGGGCACCGGTAAGGAAGCGCAGTGGGGTCCCTATTACTGGTGTGCCGCCATCACTGACGATGTCGCCGAGAAAGTCCTGGGCACCAGAGACGTCATCCGAGTGGTCACCGGTAAGTTCTCCTGCCGAATTGCATTGGGCAAGAAGTCCGGTCTCGACAACACTCTGAGTGTTTATCTGTCGCCCTACCAGCCCGGAAATGGCGCATACGACTGGTTCGTGGAGCCGAACCCGCTCGGCACGGTGACGCAGGTGAAGGGACGCAAGGCGGTGCGCACCGAGATGCCTCGGTTCGACTCGATCGACCGCGCCTCCTACACCATCGAGATCCCGGACCACGGGTCCGCGTGGAACATCGAACTGCGCCGCGGCCCGGCCGACACCAAGACGGCGTTCAAGGCCGACTACGACGACGCTGACCGGAAGGTGCTGGTGGCCGCCGACGCGCTGATGGCCTACGACCGGACCTGATCAGGTGGACTGCTGCTGTTGCTGCGCGGGGAGGCGGCCCTCGGCCATGCGCTTGAGCAGGTCCTTGCGCAGCCACAGCAGGTAGGCCCACACCAGGCCGAAGATCACGCCGATCACGCCGAGCGCGGGCAGCAGGAACCAGGTCGCGATCAGCAGCACGTGCAGCGCCACGACTGCGGCGATGGCCCACGGGCGGCGGACGAAGGCGCACATCGCGATGAACACCGCGATGAAGCCGAACGCGGTCCAGCCGACGAGCGTGCCGACGCCGCCGTGCAGCTTGGCGATCACCGGCAGGGCCAGGGCCACGACGATGACCTCGAGGATCAGCGTTCCGGCCATGATGCCCCGGAACGCCTTCATCGGGTCCTTCTTCAGAGGGGCCGGGGAGGTCATGCCGGCTCCTTTCCGAACAGGGCGCGCGCCTCGCCGGCGGTGACGACGGAGCCGGTGACGATGATGCCGCCGCCGGACTGTTCGTCCTCGATGAGGTGGATGGCTTCCTCGATGGCGTCGTCCAGCCGCGGGCGGACCTCGAAGCGGTCCTCGCCGAAGATCGGGACGGCGATGCCGGCGAGCACGTCCGGGTCCATGGCGCGCGGCGACGAGTTGGTGGTGATCACCAGCTCCTGCACGACGGGTTCGAGAGCCGAGAGGATGCCCTCGGCGTCCTTGTCGGACATCACGGCGACGACCGCGACGAGCTTGCGGAAGCCGAACTCGGAGTCCAGCGCGCGAGCCAGTGCCGCGGCTCCGTGCGGGTTGTGCGCCGCGTCCACGAAGACGTTGGGAGCGGAGCGAACGCGTTCCAGACGACCCGGCGTGACGACAGAGGCGAAGCCTTCCCGCACCGCCGCGATGTCCAGCCGACGTTCGGGACCGGCGCCGAAGAACGCCTCCACCGACGCGAGCGCCAGAGCGGCATTGGCTGCCTGGTGCTCGCCGTGCAGCGGAAGGAAGATGTCCTCGTAGACGCCGCCGAGGCCCTGCAGCGTGATCATCTGGCCGCCGACGGCCACCGCGCGCGAGATGACCCCGAACTCGCTGCCGAAGCGCGCGATCATGGCGTCCACCTCGGCCACGCGCTTGAGGATGACCTTCATCGCCTCTGGCGTCTGCTCGCCGACGATCGCCACTGAGTCCGGCTTGATGATGCCGGCCTTCTCGCGGGCGATGTCCTCGATGCGCGTGCCGAGGTACTCGGTGTGGTCCAGGCCGATCGGGGTCAGCACAGCGATCTTCGCGTCCATGATGGACGTCGCGTCCCACGTGCCGCCCATGCCGACCTCGACGACCGCGACGTCGGCCGGTGCGTCCGCGAAGGCCGCGTAGGCCATGGCGGTGAGCACCTCGAACTTGCTCAGCCGGATCTCGGACCGCGCGTCGACCATCGCGATGTACGGCTCGAGGTCGCGGTAGACCTCGACGTAGCGATCGGGGTCGATCGGCTGGTTGTCGAGGCTGATCCGCTCGGTCGCGAGCTGCAGGTGCGGGCTCGTGTAGCGGCCGGTCCGCAGACCGATGCGCGAGAACAGCGCATCGGCCATGCGGGACGTCGACGTCTTGCCGTTGGTGCCCGTCAGCTGAACCACGGGGTAGTTCGTCTGCGGGTCGCCCAGCACGTGCGCCAGCGCCTTGATCCGGTCCAGCGACGGCTCGAGCTTGGTCTCGGGCCACCGCTGGTTGAGCTCGTTCTCGACGTCGAGGAACTCGTCGAGGTTGGTTTCCACTTGTCTTACGCCTCCGGCAGCGCGGCCAGGCGCTCGTTGATGCGGGTGATGTCGGACTCGGCAGCGGCCTTGCGCTCTTCGATCTTGGCCTTGACGTCGGCGGGCGCCTTGGCGAGGAACGCCTC
Source organism: Pseudonocardiales bacterium (assembly GCA_032230575.1). Lineage (GTDB taxonomy): Bacteria > Actinomycetota > Actinomycetes > Mycobacteriales > Pseudonocardiaceae > Lentzea. Next base: position 18,341 of record JAVXWK010000912.1, read on the forward strand.
GTTGCCGAGCTTCTTGGTCGTGCCGTCGAGCTCCTTCTTCGCCGCCGCCAGGTCCTTCTCCAGACGCTTGCGCTCGGCCACGACGTCGATCGCGCCGGACAGGTCCAGCTCGACCTTCACCGCGCCCTTGGGCAGGCCGACCTCGAGCGTCGCGGAGACGGTGAACTCGTCGCCCGGCTCGGTCAGGCGCGTCATCGAACGGACCGACGGCACCTGGTCGACCAGGCCGACGCAGCACGCGCCGCGGACCTTGCCCGCGACCTTCTGCCCCGGCTTGAGACCCTGCTCGGAACGGAACCGGCGGATCTCGGTGGCCAGCTTCTTCAGACCCTCGATCTGGGCAGCCGCATCGAGGTCGCGCTCACCACCGGTGGCCTGGGGCCACGAGGCGATGACGAGCGACTCCTCGCCGGTCAGCGCGGTCCACAGCGTCTCGGTGACGAACGGGATCGACGGGTGCAGCAGACGCAGCACGACGTCGAGGACGTGACCCAGGACCGACTGCGTGGCCTCGACGCGGCCCTCCGCGATCTGGACCTTCGCGATCTCCAGGTACCAGTCGCAGAACTCGTCCCACGTGAAGCTGTACAGCGCCTCGCACGCACGGGAGAACTGGAACGCCTCGAAGTTCGCGTCCACAGTGGACACGAGTGCGTCGAGCTCGTCCAGGATCCAGCGGTCCGCGGCCGTCAGCTCCTCGCGCGCGGGCAGCGGACGCGACACCGTGGCGCCGTTGCTCAGCGCGAACCGGGAGGCGTTCCACAGCTTCGTGGTGAAGCTGCGTGAACCGGTCGCCCGCTCCTCGGAGACGGCCATGTCCGAACCGGGGTTCGTGCCGCGCAGCAGCGTGAACCGGGTGACGTCCGCGCCGTAGCGCTCCATCCAGTCCAGCGGGTCGATGCCGTTGCCCTTGGTCTTCGACATCTTCTTGCCGTACTGGTCCCTGATCAGACCGTGCAGGAAGACGTGGTCGAACGGCTGCACGTCGTCCATCGCGTACAGGCCGAACATCATCATCCGGACGACCCAGAAGAACAGGATGTCGTAGCCGGTCGAGAGGACGGACGTCGGATAGAACTTCTTCAGGTCCTCAGTGGACTCCGGCCAGCCCAGCGTCGAGAACGGCCACAAACCGCTGGAGAACCAGGTGTCGAGGACGTCCTCGTCCTGACGCCAGCCCTCGCCGGTGGGCGCCTCGTCGTCCGGTCCGACGCAGACGACCTCGCCGTTCGGGCCGTACCAGACCGGGATCCGGTGCCCCCACCACAGCTGGCGCGAGATGCACCAGTCGTGCAGGTTGTCGGTCCAGTCGAAGTACCGCTTGTTCAGCTCGGCCGGGTGGATCTTGGTGCGGCCGTCGCGAACAGCGGCGGACGCGGCCGCCGCGATGTTCTCGACCTTGACCCACCACTGCAGGGACAGGCGCGGCTCGATGACCGTGTCGCACCGCGAGCAGTGCCCGACGGCGTGGACGTACGGCCGCCTCTCCGCGACGATCCGGCCGTCCGCGCGCAACGCGGCGACGATCGCCGGACGGGCCTCGAACCGGTCGAGCCCCTCGAACGGGCCGTGTGCGGTGATGGTCGCGCGGCCGTCCATGATCGTGAGGTTCGGCAGGCCGTGGCGCTGGCCGATCTCGAAGTCGTTCGGGTCGTGCGCGGGGGTGACCTTGACCGCGCCGGTGCCGAACTTCGGGTCGACGTGCGTGTCGGCGACGATCGGGATGCGGCGGCCGGTCAGCGGTAGCTCGACCTCGGTGCCGATGAGGTGCTGGTAGCGCTCGTCGTCCGGGTGGACGGCGACCGCGGTGTCACCGAGCATCGTCTCGGCGCGCGTGGTCGCGACGACGATCGAGTTCTCGCCGTCGCCGTAGCGGATCGAGACGAGCTCGCCGTCGTCGTCGCTGTGGTCGACCTCGACGTCCGACAGCGCCGTCTGGCAGCGCGGGCACCAGTTGATGATCCGCTCGGCCTGGTAGATCAGGCCGTCGTCGTACATCTTCTTGAAGATCGTCTGGACGGCGCGCGACAGCCCCTCGTCCATGGTGAAGCGCTCACGCGACCAGTCGATGCCGTCGCCGAGCCGCTTCATCTGGTCGAGGATCTTGCCGCCGTACTCCTCTTTCCACTCCCAGACGCGCTCGACGAACTTCTCGCGCCCGAGGTCGTGCCGCGACATGCCCTGCTTGGCGAGGTCGCGCTCGACGGCGTTCTGGGTCGCGATGCCCGCGTGGTCCATGCCCGGCAGCCACAGGACCTCGTAGCCCTGCATGCGCCGGCGCCTGGACAGCGCGTCCATCACGCTGTGGTTCATGGCGTGACCCATGTGGAGACTGCCGGTGACGTTCGGCGGGGGCAGCACGATCGTGAACGGCGGCTTGTCGCTCTTGACGTCCGCTTCGAAGTAGCGACGGTCGACCCACCGCTGGTACAGCTCCGCCTCTACCTCCGCCGGAGTCCACGCGGCGGGGAGGTCAGGACGCTGGGTTGCGGTGTCGAGTTCAGTCACAGCTGTCAAGTCTACGGAGGCGTGGGTATCGACTTAAATCGAGATACCTGCTAACGGGCGGAACACGCCGTAGCATCCCCGAACCGTGGCACCACCTGGGGGAATTGAAGATCGGCCCGACCCGTTCGCGGGCACCGAGGCCGCCGGCTGGGCTCAGGGCTCGGACGGCATCACGGCACTGAACGACGACCCGGCGTACCTCGCTGTTCAGCAGGCGCTGATCCTCGCGCGGGTCGAGCTCGATCAAGCGGCTTTCCTGGACCTCCTCACACCCGAGTCCCGTGAGGTCTTCGGGCGGGAGGCGCTGCTGCCGTCACTGGTCACCCGGCTCCGGCCGCACGGCGTCCGGGTGCGCGGCGAGATGTTCGAGGCGCTCGACCAGCACGACCGGCTGGTGGTGATGACCGACTACCGGTTCGCGTACGCGGTCGCGGACAACCCGGACGGGCCCGCGCGCGTGGTGTTCGTAGCGGCGCAGGCCGACTTCCAGCTGCGGGACGACGGACTCCGGGTCCTCGCCGCGACCAGCTCCGAACTGCTTGGGGGAGAAAGTGGAGTACGACCTTGAGGACCACCCGGACCTGAAGGACGCGGCGTGGATCCGCGCCGCGAACAGACGCGCCAAGAAGGAGATCCGCCGGCAACGCCGCCAGGCGCGCACGCAGCGGCACGGCGGCACGATCGTGTCCGTCATCGCGTTGCTCGTCATCGGCGCACTGGTGTTCGGCTTCTACCAGGCCGGCAAGTTCGGCGAGGTCACGCTGCCGGACGTGAAACTGCCCCAGGTGGGCGTCAACACCCAGATCCCCTTCGCGAGTACGCCCGCCGAGCAGTGGCCGGAGGGCGAGAAGGGCATCGTCGCGCCGGACGGCAACCCGGTGTACGAGCAGGTGCGGCAGGCGCTCGTCGCGTCCCGGATGGATCCGGCGACGCTCTACGAGCACAAGCCCGACCGGTTCCTCGCGATGCTGGCCCCCGAGGTGCGCGAGCACGTGAGCAAGGATCTGTCCGGCTGGGTCACGTTGCTCAAGGCGGGCACGAAACTGCTCCCGAACGGCATCCGGGTGACCGGGAAGATGACGCTCGGCGAGAAGGACGGCTTTCCGGCGGTGACGACGGACTACGTCTTCGCGTACGCGTTCGAGCCGCCGGACCCGAAGAAGCTCGTCGACCAGATGGAGATCGTGGCGGCGATCCGCGAGAAGGTGACGTACCTGGTCACGCCGGACGGGCTGTGGCTCGCGGACTCCGACGGGTTCCAGTACTCGATCGCGTGCGAGGCGGCGAAGCAGGGTTTTCTCGCGCCGCAGTTCACCGAACCGTCCAAGCCCGGCGAGGGCGTGCCGGGAGAGGAGCGGAAGTACTTCTCGGTGGACGGGCAGATGCCGAACGAGAACACCTGCGATTGATCACCCTTTCAGAGGTGCCGGGCGAGAGTGACGGCGATCACAATTGCCGTCACGGACCGTTCAACCCCTTGGGGCCCGTGACGACGACGCCGCCGCGTTCTTCGGGGGCGCTGGCGGCGCCGACGTCGATCAGCGAACAATGAACCCATGAGCAGCAAGCCCCCGCAGCACGACGTCGACGAGTCCGCGCTCGAAGTCAGCACTCCCAAGACATGGGCGGCGGGCATTCCCGGCGTGCTCGTGTCGCTCGACCGGGCGGTCGAGCAGATGGGTGTCAGCCGGACCGTCAAGACGTTGCGCCTGCTCAACCAGCGTGAAGGTTTCGACTGTCCCGGTTGTGCGTGGCCGGAGCCGCAGGGCCACCGCAAGATGGCGGAGTTCTGCGAGAACGGTGCCAAGGCCGTCGCCGAGGAAGCCACCAAGCGGCGGATCGGGCCGGCGTTCTTCGCCGAGCACTCGATCGAGAGCCTCAGGACCAGGACCGACTACTGGCTCGGGCAGCAAGGTCGTCTCACCGAGCCGATGGTGCTCAAGCCCGGCGCCACGCACTACACGCCGATCGGCTGGGACGCCGCGTTCACGATGATCGCGGAAGAGCTGAACGCCCTGTCGTCACCCGATGAGGCGATCTTCTACACGTCCGGCCGCACCAGCAACGAGGCCGCGTTCCTCTACCAGCTGCTGGTCCGCTCGTTCGGCACCAACAACCTGCCGGACTGCTCGAACATGTGCCACGAGTCGTCGGGCGCCGCGCTCAACGAGACCATCGGCATCGGCAAGGGCTCGGTGTCGATCAAGGACTTCGAGCTCGCCGACCTGATCGTGGTCGTCGGCCAGAACCCCGGCACGAACCACCCGCGCATGCTCGGCGCGTTGGAAGACGCGAAGAAGAACGGCGCGAAGATCATCGCCGTGAACCCGCTGCCAGAGGCCGGGCTGATGCGGTTCAAGAACCCGCAGAACGTCGCGGGCGTCATCGGCCGCGGCACCGCGCTGTGCGACGAGTTCGTGCAGATCAAGGTCGGCGGCGACCAGGCGCTGTTCCAGGCGATCGGCCACCTGGTCCTGCAGTGGGACAAGGCCGACAAGAACTTCGTCGACACCAAGACGCACGGCTTCGAGGCCTACGCCGAGCACGTCAAAGAGCTCGACTGGGACCGCGTGCTCACCGCGACCGGCCTCACCCGCGAGCAGATCACCCGCGTGGCCGGCATGTTCGTCGACTCGAAAGCCACGATCGCTTGCTGGGCAATGGGTCTGACGCAGCACAAGCACAGCGTGCCGACGATCCGCGAGGTCGCGAACGTCATGTTCCTGCGCGGCATGATCGGCAAGCCCGGCGCCGGCCTCTGCCCCGTGCGCGGCCACTCGAACGTGCAGGGCGACCGCACGATGGGCATCTACGAGAAGATGCCGGAGAAGTTCCTGCTGGCGCTGGAGAACGAGTTCAGCATCTCCGTACCGCGCAAGCACGGCTTCGACACCGTGGACGCCATCAACGCCATGCGTCACGGCCGCGGCAAGGTGTTCATCGCGATGGGCGGCAACTTCGTCAGCGCCACCCCGGACACCCCGGTGACCGAGAAGTCGCTGGAGCAGTGCTCGTTGACCGTGCACGTCTCCACGAAGCTCAACCGCTCGCACGTGGTCCACGGCAAGACCGCGCTGATCCTGCCTGCCTTGGGACGCACCGAAAGCGACGTGCAGCACTCGGGCGAGCAGTTCGTCACGGTCGAGGACTCGATGTCGGTCGTGCACCGCTCACGCGGCCGGTTGAAGCCCGCGTCGGACCAGCTGCTGTCCGAGGTGTCGATCGTCTGCCGCCTGGCACGCAAGACGCTCGGCTCGTCGCATCCTGTCGCGTGGGAACAGTTCGAGAAGGACTACGACATCATCCGCGAGCACATCTCGCGCGTGGTGCCGGGCTGCACCGACTACAACACGCGCGTGCGCCAGCCCGACGGTTTCGTGCTGCCCCACCCGCCGCGCGACTCGCAGGAGTTCGCGACGGCGACCGGCAAGGCGAACTTCACGGCGAACGAGATGACCGTGCTGGAGGTGCCGGAAGGCCGCCTGGTGATGCAGACCCTGCGCAGCCACGACCAGTACAACACCACGATCTACGGCCTGGACGACCGCTACCGCGGCGTGAAGGACGGCCGGCGCGTGGTGTTCGTGAACCCCGATGACATCAAGGACCTGGGGTTCGAGGACGGTCAGATGGTGAACATCATCTCGGAGTGGAAGGACGACCCGACGGGCGTGGTGGAACGCCGCGCCGAGTCGTTCCGGATCGTCTCCTACTCGACCGCGCGGGGGTGCGTGGCCACGTACTTCCCCGAGGCGAACCCCTTGATCCCGCTGGACTCCAAGGCGGACACCTCGGGCACGCCGACCTCCAAGTCCGTGATCGTGCGCCTGGAAGCTATTTGACCATGACGCTGTAGTTGCTGGCACCGCCGTTGGGCCCGAGTTGCACCTCGCCTGCCGGGAAACCCTTGGCGTACAGGCGGAAGGTCTTCGGGGACCCTTCGCTGTTGACCAGCTGCAGGCCGCTGTCCAGCCACAACGCGTCCATCCACGGGCGCTTGCCGAGCCGCGTGTCGACCGCGACGTAGACCACCGCGTCGCGGTTGATCGTGAAGCGCGCCAACGGGTTCTGCGTCGCCGACTTCGAGTCGTTGGCGGTGCGGACCCACTGCGAGCCCGCGACCTCGGCCGGCACCGAGCTGAACGTGAAGTCGCGGTCACCGTACTGCGCGACACCGGTGCGCAGGTTCGACTGCAACGACCAGTCGCCCGCGTTCCCGGTGTCGGCCACGGACAACGCGCTCAGCACCAGCTCGTCCGGCGCGTCACCGACGGTCAGCCGGGCGGTCGCGGACTTCGTGATCGACCCCGCCGTGCCCGTCACCGTGATGTCGGACGTGCCCTGCGGAGTGTCCGGCAGGGTCGCGACGGTCATCGTGGCGGTGTCACCGGGGTTGACGGTGGACGGGTTGAACTGGACCACCGCGCCGGGCGGGATGTTCTCCGCGTCCAGCGCGATCGGGCCGGGTGAGCCCGTGGCGGTCGTGCGGATCGCGTAGGACGCGGTCTCACCGGGCTGGATCGTCCGCGCGGCCGGATCGACTGCCAGGCTGAAGTCGTTGCCGACACCGCACTTCTCGGTCGACGACGTGTTCTGGACGCGCGGTGAACCGGAGTTGCGCACGCAGAACCCGTTGGTGTTGCGGAAGAGGAAGTCCGTCGGGCTGTTCGTGCCGCGCTCGAAGCCGAACGTGTCGAACGTGATGTCGGTCGAGTTGTCGGTGATCACGGCGGGCCGGCCGTCGTTGTTCGTGAACGACACCCCGCTGCCGTTCAGGAACTTGATGCGGTCGGCGTAGCGGATGTACCAGCCGTACGCGGGCCGCGTGCCGATGCTGTTCGGGTTGTAGTTGGTGCGGTCGTTGCTCGGCGGGTTGGTCGACATGGTGCCGCTGCCACCGGGCACGTTGATCTTGACGTTGTTGAACGTCACGTCGGTGACGTGGCCGTCGACGTCACCCATGATCGTCGGGCTGAACCCGCCCGAGGCGCCGTTGAGCGTGATGTTGTCGTAGGTGATGTTCTTGACCGTGCCGACGCCGGGGTTGTTCCCGCACCGTTTTCGCGCCCCGACCTTGATCATGATCGGCGACTTCACGTTGCTGACGGTGATGTCCTTGTAGTGCACGTCGGAGATGACCGCGCCGTCCATCGACACCAGCCCGAGCCCGGACTTGTTGGAGCCCTTGATGTCGATGCGCTGGAAGTCGTAGCCGGTGAAGTCACCGCACGTCTCCGAACCGAACATCAGGGCGTTGCAACAGCCCGCGCTGAGCTTCGAGTCGTAGACCTTCACGTTGCCGTTCGGCAGCTTCTGCCCGAGCGCGTAGTCGCTCTTGAACACCAGCGCGTCGTCGTTGCCGGCGAAGGTGCCGTTGGTGATCGTGACGTTGGTGGTGCTGATGATGTTCCAGCCGTCGCGGTCGCTCGCGGTGTCGACGTTCAGCCGGTCGGACACGACGTTCTTGCAGCCGTTGATCAGCATCGCGAAGTGCCCGCCGCGCCGCAGCTTGATGCCGCTCACGGTGAGGTTCTCGCAGCGGGTCAACGAGATGATCTTGTCGGCCTGACCGCTGCCCGGGTTGCCGGTGATCAGCGCGCCGCCGCCGTCGATGGTGCCGGCGCCGACGAAGCCGATGTTGGTCAGCCGGTCGCCCCAGATCATGGCGTTGTGGAAGTGGCTGTGCCCGTAGTCCTGGTACTTGTCGTTGGGGTTCGGCTCGGGCTTGTCGTAGCCGCTGCCGCTCGCGCCCATGACCGTGGCGCCCGCGTCGAGCTGCAGCGTCACGTTGCTCTTCATGTGGATCGAGTTGGGCGAGCGGTAGGTGCCGGACGGGAACCTCACCGTGCCGCCGCCCGCGCCGTTCGCCGCCGTGATCGCCTTGTCGATGGCCGCCGTGTCGTTGGCGCTGCCGTTGCCGACCGCCCCGTAGTCCTTGACGTTGAACTCCGCCGCTTGAGCGGGTTCCGCGAGCACTGCCATAGCCAACAGTGCCGCAGTAGCCGCCGTGCCGAGTCTCCGTAACACCGATGTTCTCCCCTCGGTCGAGGTGAAACGTGGTGAAAACCTTTACAGCGGCGGCGAGTCCACACGCTACGCCGGTCGAACGCGACCGAACAGCCTCCAGCGGCGGCGCCCTGACGCGAGCACTCCTCCACCCGCCTTGCGAGCGGGCTCCTCAGGTGCGCGAACGAGTCGGCGCGCCTGCGCGTCGGACTCAAGTTCGAGCTGCCTCATCTTCGCGATAGCAAACGCCTGGTCGTGCGACAGCATGACAATCCCCTCAGCTTCGTCAGTCAGTCGGTTGCGACGGTGGTGCCCAGGAAGAAGCGCACGGCACGGGCGCCCTCAGGACGCAGGGACGGATCGTCCATGCGCTCGTTGTACTTGCGCAGCAACGCCTGCAGCTCGTTCAGGTACTCGGTGAGCTCCTCGGCGGTCAGGAACTTGGTGCTGCCGTCCGTGCCGACCGAGTCGCGCCACTCCCACGGCAGCAACTTGCGAGCGACCAGCCGTTCGCGCAGGCGCTCGAACTCCTGCTCCAGGTAGGCCAGCGCGGCCGTCTCGGCAGCCATCGCGCCTTCGGGATCGAGCCCGTCCGGCGAGATCGACTGACGCACCTTCGTGATGCGCCACGGCTTCTGCCTGCCAGGACCTGCTACTTCCTCCACGAAGCCGTACTTGGCCAGCATGTTCAGGTGGTAGGAGCAGCTCGCCACGCTCTCGTCGAGCTTCTCCGAGCACTGCGTGGCGGTCAGCGGACCGCGCTCAGTCAGCAGGTTGAGCAGCTTCCACCGGAACGGGTGCGAGAGCGCTCGCAGTGCCTTGGGATCACGAACGCGCGGATCGGTCATGACACCACCGTACGTGTATCAATAAACCTTTAGCAAGGTTCCTTGATATATAAATCCTGATATAAAACCGCCCATGATCGGCCAAGCTGTGCGCATGACTCGGGGGCAGCTGTGGCTGTTGGGAGCGTTCGGGGTGCTGGTCGCGGTGACGTGGCTCAACCCGCCGTGGCCGGCAGAGCACGCGTTGCACAGCTCGTTGACGGCCGTGGCACTCGTCGCGCTGGTGTTGCTGCGCAAGCGCCTGGACACCGCGCAGTGGGCGTGGGCGCTGCTCTTCCTGGCGCTGCACACGATCGCGGCGCGCTGGATCTACTCGTTCGTGCCGTACGACGACTGGACGGACGCGCTGTTCGGCGTGCGGCTGTCGGAGGCGTTCTCCTGGGAGCGCAACCACTTCGACCGGCTCGTGCACTTCGCGTACGGCGTGTGCCTGACCGCGATGCTGCGGCTGAAGTTGTTGCGCTCACTGGAGATCGTGCTGGCGACCAGCGCGGCCTACGAGTTGCTGGAGTGGGCGATCGCGATGACACTCGCCCCTCAGGTCGCCGAGGCCTACAACGGCCAGCAGGGCGACATGTGGGACGCCCACGCGGACATGGCGCTGGCCGCGCTGGGGGCACTCGTCACCAGTCTGGTGAGTTACGCGCGACGGCGGTCACCAGCGGCAACGACTCGATGACCGGTACCCGCAACAGTTCGGCGGGCACGTCCGGATCACGCACCGGCTCGATGAGCTCCCGCAGCAACGCGCCCACGACGTCGTCCGCTGCCTGGTCGACCTCGTGGATGAGGTCGCGCAACTGGTCCGCCGCGTCGTTGAGCACCCGTGGCCGCTGCGGCTCCTCCAGCATCAACGCCGCGAGCCGCAGCACCCGGCGGCACGTGCGCAGCCTCAGGCTCCTGCTCGCGGACTCCCGTGCGCCCGCGAGGCCCAGCCTGCCGCGGGTGCGGTCGATCCACGGCTCAACCGTCTCGCGCCGCCAGATCGGGCCGGACGCCAGCTCCGCGTCCGGCTCGGGAATGCCGTGCGAGCGCCGCTTTCGCCACACCGCCACCAGTTGCCGACTGAGCCCCATGGCGTCGGCGATCTCCGCGATCCCGTAGAAGTCCCCCACGCCGCATACTGTAACCAGAGATGACGGATGATGTCATCAAAAATTTCAGATGCGTTCGAGAACTGCCTTCGCCGCGTTGTGGCCGCCGATGCCGCTGACCCCGCCGCCGCGCCGGGAGCCCGCCCCGCAGACGAAGACGTTGTCCACGTCCGTCTCGACGCCCCACCTGCCGACCTCGTCGTCGCTCTCCGCGAACGGCCAGTCGAGTTCTCCGTGGAAGATGTTGCCACCCGGCAGTCCGAGCTCCTCCTCCAGGTCCAGTGGGGTGCGGGCCTCGATGCACGGCTTGCCGTTCGCGTCGGTCGCGAGGCACTCCTGGATCGGCTCGACGAGGTGGGCGTTGAGCTGGTCGAGGTAGCGCCGCACCAGCTCGTCGCGCAGCTCGGAGTTGCGGCCCTCGAACAACGACGCGGGCAGGTGCAGGCCGAACAACGTCAACGTCTCGTGGCCCGCGAGCGACGGCCCGAGGATCGACGGGTCGGTCAGCGAGTGGCAGTACATCTCTCCCGGCAGCACCGACGGCACCTGACCCGCGACACTCTCCAGGTAAGCGGTCTCCAGCTGGTCGTAGGACTCGTCGAGGTGGAACGTGCCGGCGAACGCGAGCCGCGCGTCGACCCCGGACTTCAGCTCGGGCAGCTTCCGCAGCAGCATGTTGATCTTCAGCTGGCAGCCAGGCGCGTCGTGCACTTCCTTGCCCTGCAACCGTCCCAGCACCGAGGGCGCCACATTGGACAGCACGAACCGCGCCTCGGCAGTCTCGTCCCCGTACGTCACCGACGCGGTCTTGCCGTCGGACTCGATCGCGGTGACCTCGGCGCCGGTGACGATCTCCGCACCGGCCTCGCGCGCGACGCGTTCCAGCTCGGCCGTCACCGCGCCCATGCCGCCGACCGGCACCTTCCACTCACCCGTGCCGTTGCCGACGATGTGGTAGAGGAAGCACTTGTTGGCACGCAACGAATGCAGCGACGAGTGCGTGCCGATCAACGCGTCCGTGGCGACGACACCGCGCACCAGGTTGTTGTCGAACAACTCCTGCAGCGTCGCGCCGATAGGGCGTTCGAAGACCTGGTCCCACAGCCGCCCGCGCACCACCGCGTCGACGTGCACGCGCAGGTGGTCCCGTGACACCAGCGGTTCCAGCAGGGTCGGCGCCAGCGCCTGGGCCATCAGCTCCAGGTCGGCGTACCAGCGCTGCCACCGCTCCCAGTCGTCGAGCGACCCGCAGACGGCCTCGAACGACCTCAGGGTCGCGTCGCCGGGCTCGCGTTCGACCAGCAGCCCGGACTTGCCGTTGGGGGTGTAGCTCGACGCCGAACGAGACCGCAAAGTCAGGTTCAGGCCCAGATCTTCGGCGATCTGGTCCGGTAGGAGGCTGACCAGGTAGGAGAAGCGCGAGAGCCTGGCGTCGACGCCCTCCCACGGTGACGCGCTGACCGCCGCTCCGCCGACGTGCGGCAGCTTCTCCAGCACCTTGACCGACTTCCCCGCCCGTGCGAGGTACGCGGCCGCCACCAGCCCGTTGTGCCCGCCCCCCACGATCACGACGTCGTCCATGCCCCGGAATCCCTCCCACGTAGCCTGGTCGTGGGGAAGATAGCGGTCCGAAGGAGATGTGCACATGGGCCGAGTGACGGTTCGCCGAGCGGTCGAACGCGTGTCGCCGAACGGTCGGCGGCGCCGGGTGGACGCCCTGGCCGCCGAGGAACCGCTGGAGCTGAGGGTCGACGGCAAGGCGTTGGCCGTCACGATGCGCACCCCCGGCCAGGACGTCGAGCTCGCGCACGGCTTCCTGCTCAGCGAGGGTGTGATCGGGTCAGCCGAGGACATCTCGATCGCCCGGTTCTGCGAGGGTACCGGGCCGGACGGGATGAACACCTACAACGTGCTGGACATCGCGCTGGCCGAGGGCGTGCCGCCGCCGGACACCGGGGTGGAGCGGAACTTCTACACCACCTCATCGTGTGGCGTGTGCGGCAAAGCAGCGCTCGATGCGGTGAAGCTCAAGACCCGCTACTCCCCCGCGCTGGACGACGTCAGGGTCACTCCGGAGGCGCTGACGGGCTTCCCGGACGCGTTGCGGGAACGGCAGAAGGTCTTCGAGAGCACCGGCGGCCTGCACGCGGCGGGGCTGTTCGTGAACGGCGAGCTGCTGGTCGTGCGCGAGGACGTCGGGCGGCACAACGCCGTGGACAAGGTGCTGGGCTGGGCGGTGCTGCAGAACCTGGTGCCGCTGACCGGCGCGGTGCTGATGGTGTCCGGGCGGGCGTCGTTCGAGCTCGTGCAGAAGGCCGCGATGGCCGGAATTCCGGTGCTGGCCGCGGTGTCCGCGCCGTCGTCGCTCGCCGTGGAGCTGGCGGAGGAGCAGGGCATGACGCTCGTCGGGTTCCTGCGCGGCGACTCGATGAACATCTACACCGGTGGGGAGCGCGTGCTTGAGACCGCTTGACGGCGTCGTGGTGGTGAGCCTGGAGCAGGCCGTCGCCGTGCCGTACGCGACCCGGCTGCTGGCCGACCTCGGGGCGCGCGTGATCAAGATCGAACGGCCTGGCGTGGGCGACTTCGCGCGGCACTACGACTCGTCGTGCGGCGAGGTGTCGTCGTACTTCGCGTGGACGAACGTCGGCAAGGAGTCGGTGTCGCTCGACATCAACCACCCCGACGGGCGAGAGGTGCTGGAACGGCTTGTCGCGCGCGCGGATGTGCTGCTGTGCAACCTGTCGCCGCGGGTGTGGTCACGCCTCGGCCTCGACCTTCCCGAGAAGCTGATCGTCGGCGAACTGTCCGGCTACGGCTGGGACGGCCCCTATGCGGACCGCAAGGCGTTCGACGCGCTGGTGCAGTCCGAGGCCGGACTGGTGTCGCTGACCGGCGAGGGTGACGTGATGGCCCGCGCCGGCATCTCCGTGGCGGACATCGCGGCGGGGGTCCAGCTGCACGCCGCGGTGCTGGCGGCGTTGCTGCAACGGGGACGGACGGGTTCCGGTGCCCGGCTGCGGCTGTCGCTGTTCGAGGCGATGGCCGAGTGGATGCACCAGCCGATGCTCTACGCGGCCGGAACGGGCGCCGCGGCCCCGCGTTCGGGCGCGCACCACCCGAGCATCGCGCCGTACGGGCCGGTGGCGTGTGCGGACGGCGCCGTGCACCTGGCCGTGCAGAACGACGGCCAGTGGCAGCGGTTGTGCGGGCTGATCGGGCTCGGCGCCGAGGAGAGGTTCGCCACAGTGGCCTCTCGCGTGGCCCACAGAGAGGAGCTGCAGAAGCTCCTCGAACGGGCGTTTTGTGCCATGACGGCCACCGAGTTGCTGACCGCTCTGGACGCCGTCGACGTGCCCGCCGCGCTGACCCGCCCGATCACCGGCCTGCCCACCCACCCGCAGCTCTCCACGTGGGTTGACGTGCGGGTTCCCGGCGGATCCGTGCGGATGCTGCCACCGCCCGTGGCCGGTTTCGAGTGGTCACCGGGTGCGGTCCCGGCCCTCGGCGAGCACAATGATCACGTGTTGCGCTGGCTGGGCTATTCGGATGAGGAACTGTCCTCCTTACGCGTTCGTTCCGTCCTCTGAGAAGGAAACGAGGACCGGTACCCACGCGATGAGGTGAGCATGGGGGAACCGAGGTACAGCCGCCGCACACTCATCGCGGCGATGGGCGTGGTCATCGCGACAGCCACCGGCGTCGCGACGTACGTGACGGCGTCCTCCCAGGCCCCCGAAGAACAGATCGCCACCTCGGACCGCCTCAGCCGCACCAACGCCGCCTTGCCGACGCTGCGCTTCGAGCACGTCTACTCGGCCGCCCGCCACCGCGACGTCACGCTCGCCTTCTACCTCCCGCCCGGCGCGAACCCGCGCGGCCTGCCCATGTCGATCCTGCTGCACGGCCTGCACGGCGACGCCCGCCACGCGGCCGTCGGCGACCTGGCCGACGTCCTGGCCTCGGCCGTGAAGAAGGGCTCGGTCCCGGCGTTCGGCTTCATCGCGGTCGACGGTGGCGACAACTACTGGCACGAGAACACGCCGGGCGACGACCCGATGGCCATGCTGCTCGACGAGGTTCCCGGCTGGCTGCGGGAACGCGGCTACGGCGAGCCCTTCGCCATCACGGGCGCGTCGATGGGCGGCTTCGGCGCGCTCTTGTACGCCCGCCGCCGAGCCGAACGCGGCGACCCGATCGCGGCCACCGCGGCCATCTCCCCCGGCCTGATCACGACGTGGCCGGAGATGGCCAAGCGCCGCGCGTTCAAGAACGAGGACGAGTGGACGTCGCTGGACCCGTTGCGGCACCTCACCTCCACCGGCCCGACCGCGCTCGGCGTGTGGATCGGCGACCGCGACAGGTTCATCGAGGGCACCCGCCGGTTCATCCGCGACGTGCGGCCCGAGGTCGGCACGGTGAAGGGCGGAGGGCACGACGACGGCTTCTACCGCAAGGTGACGCCCGACGTCGTGCGGTTCCTCGCCAAGTACGCCAAGCGGGCCGTCTAGACCCGCATCGCCGCGCGGCTCCAGTGCACCCAGCCGACGCGGCCGTGCTCGTCCCTGCCGCCCAACGGCAGCACACTGCTCCTGTCCACGGCGATCAGCACGTCGTCCGTCAGGTGCACGTACTCGCGTTCCTCCACCGAGATCAGCGGGGCCGTGACCGGATCGCGGCCGACCCTCCGCACCATCACCCTGCCGTCCTCCGCCGGGGTGATGTGGATGTCGAGGGCCGTGCAGCGGTAGAGCCCGACGACCTTCGCGTGATCCACGGCGGGATCTTCCCGCACGTCCGGGAGCTGCCGCTTGCGCACGCCCGCGAGCTCGTCGAGCAGGTGATCGAAGATCGCTCCGAACAACGGCGCGATCTCGGTGCCTCCGCTGGCCACCATCGCCACGGCGACCCCGGCTGACGGCACGACCCGCAGCACCGACAGGTATCCCATGGTCATGCCGGTGTGGCCGATGACGTCGCCGCCCTCGTAGTTCGACAGCTCCCAGCCCAAGCCCCACCACCAGCCACCGGTGCCGAAGTCCGGGTGCGTGATCTGCTTCTCCCGCATCCCGTCGAACTCGTCGGTCTCCAGATGCATGCGCACGAACTGAAGCAGCTCACGAGCGGGCATCGCCAGCACCGAACCGGCGGCCACTCCCGACTCCAACAGGTGCTGGGTGATCGGCTCTCCTTTCAGGTGCCCGTCCGCCATCTCGTGCCGGACGTACTCGGCACGTGCGACCGCGACCCTGCGCAGCCCGAGCGGCTCGACCAGCCGTTCCCGCAGAACGTCCCGGAAAGGCTTGTCCCGCACCACCTCGACGATCCGGCCGAGCACCGCGTAGCCGGCGTTGCAGTACGAGTAGAGCTCACCGGGCGGGATGACCTGGCCGGCGTCGGCGAGCAGCTCGACGAACCTCACGAGCATGTCGTCGCCCGAACCCGTGTCGAACCTCAGGTCGCCCTCGAATCCCGCGGTGTGGCACAGCAGGTGCCTCGGGGTGATGGTCTTCGTCGCCTGCTCGTCCGCGACCTCGAAGTCCGGCAACACATCTCGCACCGGGCGGTCGAGGTCCAGCAGACCTTCGTTCACCAGCTGCATGACCAGGGTGGCCGTCCAGACCTTGGTGATCGACCCGATCTGGAACAGCGTGTCCGTGGAGACAGGTTCCTTCGTGACGGCGTTGCGCACACCTGCTGCGGCGTCAACGATTTCGCCGTTGTGCAGCACCGCGACCTGTGCGCCGACGACTCCGTGTTCCTCCAGCAGCTCCGGCAGCCGCCGCTCGATCCACTCGCTGATCATGCTTCCCCCTTGGATGCCGCGCGGCCGAAGTGAAGCCAGCGCACGTGTCCTTCCCGTCTACAAAGGACGATCACCGCGTGCCCGCCGCCCGCTGGCTCAACGGAGATCATGGCGTCGTCGCGCAGGCCTGTGTACTCGCGTTCCTCGTCCACCA
>JAVXWK010000923.1:0-6588 GCA_032230575.1 Pseudonocardiales bacterium
CCAGCTGGGCGGCGATCGGCGACAGGTCGCCGAAGTCCGTGTGCAGGACGTGCTGCTGCTTGGGGTTGGTCACGGCCATCTGCGACCGTGCCACCGTCACGACGGTATCGACCGCCGGATCGAGCAGCGCCTCGCGCACCGCTCCCTGGCCCACCATGCCGGTCGGACCGAATACCACGATCTTCACGACACAACGCTAGTCCCCCACCACACTGAGCGCATGAAGAGGACCTTGTACCGCCGCGCGCCGGCGCCGTTGCCGTTGCTGCCACACTTCAGCACGAGACTCATCAACGAAGAGGACGACGCCGCTCTCGCCGACCTCATGGAACGCGCCTATGCCGGCACCATCGACGAACAGCTCGGCGGCACCAGCGACGGCGCCGTCGAAATCGCAGCCTGGCGGCCGACCTCCGTGCCGGACGCGAGCTTCGTCGTCCACGAGAACGGCATCGTGGCCGCATCGCTGATCTCCAGGCACGACAACGACTTCTGGCTCGGCTACGTCATCACGCATCCGGACTGGAAGAACAAGGGCCTCGGCACGGCAGTCGTGGCGGCATCGTTGCGGGCCCTCGACGCCCCGGTACTCGCCGCGGTCACCGACGGCAACATCCCGTCGGAACGCCTACTCGCCGCGCTCGGCTTCACCCCAGTGCCGCGCTGACGCGCTGCTCGTCCCCGGTCGCCAGCAGGTCCAGCAACGCACCCCGCAGCAACGCCAGCTCCCGCGTGCGCGCGGCCAGCCCGGCAGGCGTGTCGCGCACGTCAACGGGCTGAGAAGCACGCAGCACCTCCAGCCAGTCGTGCACGGTCGCGCGCGCGAAGCCTGCCCACGGCCCGTCAGGCTCCACGAGAGAACGCGCGTAAGCCTCCAGCCACAACGTCAACAACGGCCGATGAGCGGGCGCGGACAGCCACTCCCACAACCGCGCGACGATGCCCGGCCCGGCCCCGATGTCGGCGAGCAACGCCAGCTCGTCCGCCCGAGCACGCGCCAGCAACGCCCTGACCAGGCCTTCCTTGCTGCCGAACAGGTAGAGCAGCACCCGTGTGCTCGACCCGATGGCCGCCGCCAAAGGCCGCAGCGACACGTCCGCCAGGCCGTGGGTGAGCACGTACCGGTAGGCGGCTTCGAGCAGTTCGGTCTCCCGCGCGGACGGCATAGGGGCTATCTTCGCATCACTGAAACAGTCGTGTCAGTGGAGGGAACCCATGCAGATCCGCCCGCTCGGCCGGCCCGGCGACCTGGGCTGGGTGGTCCAGGCGCACGGCGAGCTCTACGCGTCCGAGCACCACTGGGACACCTCGTTCGAGGCCATGGTCGCCAAGATCGTCGGTGACTACGCGGCGGACCACGACGACACCAGGGAAGCCGCCTGGATCGCCGAGCTGGACGGCGAACGCGTCGGATGCGTGTTCTGCGTGCGAGAAGACGACACGACCGCAAAGTTGCGCGTGCTGCTCGTGCACCCCAACGCGCGCGGACACGGCGCGGGCAGCAAACTCGTCGAGACGTGCATCCAGTTCGCGAAAAACGCCGGATACCAGCGCATCGCACTGTGGACGGTCGACGGACTGACGTCAGCGCGGAAGATCTACGAGGCGCACGGGTTCGAGCTCGTCGAGAAGACCCCGCAGCACAGCTTCGGCCACGACGTGATCGGCCAGCTCTGGGCCCGAAACCTGCTCTGACCTGCGGATCACATCGATTCCACATAGTCGCGCAACAGCCCGCTGACACCTTTCCCCTCAGCAACACCGATTCAACCCAGAGGGGAACCAAGCATGAAGCTCGCAGCTCGTGCGATCGTCGGCATCTCGGCCGCCGCACTCGCCACGATCATGGGCATGACGTCCGCCCAGGCCGCGCCGGCGGTCTACACCATCGACCTCGTGACCTGCAACGTCGAGGACGCGGGCACCGACGCCAGGGTCGAGGCGCGGCTGAACGGCACCATCGCCAGCAGCTGGAACAACCTCGACCACTCGGGCGACGACCGCGAGCGGGGTCACACCGACTCGTACAGCTTCACGCTGAGCGACCTCGGCCCGATCCGCTCGATCGACCTGTCGTTCGACAACAAGGGCGACAGCTCGCACTGGTGCCTCGAGGAGGTCGTCGTGCGCGGCCCGCAGGGCGTGACGGTGCACCCGTACCACAACTGGCTGCGCCGGGCGTACTCGAAGACGGCCCCGCTCAGCCTGGGCGCTGCCTGACGCGGTCTCCTGGTGGCCCGTCCGCCGGGCGGGCCACCGGGTTCAACTCGGAGGGGGACCAAGCATGAAGCTCGCAGTTCGTGCGGTCGTCGGCATCCTGGCCACGGCGCTCGCCACCGTCATGACGATGACGACTGCCCAGGCCGCGCCGCCGGTGCCGTACACCGTCCAGTTCGTGACCTGCGACATCGTTGGCGCGGGCACGGACGCCAGGGTCGAGGCGCGCCTGAACGGCACCATCTCCGGCCCCTGGCAGCCCTTCGGCGACGAGGCCGGGGAGTTCGAGCGCGGCCGCACCGACACGTACCACTTCGCCATGCCGTACCTGGGCCCGATCCAGTCGGTCGACATCGCGTTCGACTACCAGGGCGACCCCTGGTGTCTCGAAGAGGTCGTCGTGCGCGGCCCGGACGGCGTGACCGTCCACCCGTACCACAACTGGCTGCGCCGGAAGCACACGAAGTCCGCCCCGCTGCGCCTGCCTGCTGCGTGATCAGTCTCCCGGTGGCCCGTCCGACGGACGAGTCACCGGGTTTCACAGCATGCGCGTCACGTACGGCATGATGCCGCCGTACCGCACCGGGGAAATCCGCACCACCGCACCGGAATGCGGCGCCTCGACCATCATCCCGCCGCCCAGGTACAACGCCACGTGCGTGCCGCCGCCCGGACCCCAGAAGATCATGTCGCCCGGCGCCATCTGCGACAGCGGCACCTTGCGTCCCGAGTTGTACTGGTAGCCGCTGTAGTGCGGCAGGTAGACGCCGACGCCCGCGAACGCGAACATCATCAGGCCCGAGCAGTCGAAGCCGATCTTGCGGTAGTCGCCGTAGGCATCAGCGACGCCGCCGTCGCGCACGCCATAAGTGGGGCCGTTGTAGTTACCGCCACCCCACGCGTAGATGACACCGCGTTGCGCCAACGCACGGTTGATGACCGTCTGCACGCCACCACCTGACGGCGCAGACGCAGCAGCAGCCGGACGTTGCGGAGCCGGAGCAGCGGCGGCAGCAGCAGCAGCCGCGGCGGCACGGCGGGCGTTCTCTTCTTCTTCGCGCTTCTTCGCGTCGACCCACTGGTCGTACTGCTGTCGTTGTGCCTCAAGGCCGTTGACCTCACCACGCGCCGCGACCAGCTCGCGTTCGACAGCGTCCTTGTTGGACTGGAGCTCCGAAGTCGCGGCGGCCTGAGCGGTGTGCGCGTCGACGGCCACCTGCTGCGCCTGCTCCGCGACCTTCTTGGCCTCGTCGGCGGCGGCCTGCTTCGACTCGGCCTTCTGCACGGCGGCGCGGGCGGCGGCGTCGAGGTTCGCGGCGGTGCCCTGGTCGCGGGTCACCTGGTCCAGCCGGTTCAGGCCGGACGACGACACGGCCTCCAGCAGCTGGGCGCGCGCCAGCAGGTCCTCCGGCGACTTGGCACCGACGTACGCGGAGAAGGAACCGACGGTGCTGCCCTGCGCGTACGAAGCGGCCGCGAACTCGTCCAGTTCACGACGACTCCGTTCCACGGCAGCGGAAGCCGCGTCGGCCTGCACGCGCGCGGCCGTGGCCTCACGACGGGCGGCGTCGGCCTCGGAGATCGCCGTCTCCAGGTCGACGCGGGCCTTGTTCGCGAGCTCGCGCTTGTAGGAGACGTCGTCCAGCAGCTCCTGCAGGCGTGACTCGGCCTGCGTGAGCCTGCCGGTCAGCTCGCCCACGCGGGCGGCCTTCGCGTCAGCCTCCGCCCGCGACGCCGAGATCTCCGAGTCGCTCGGGTTCGGCGGAGGCGGCGGCACAGCGGCGTCGGCCGTCCCCGTGACGACAGCCAACATCAACACCAACACGGCGGAGAGTCGTGTCAACACCGGACATCACCTCCGACCGCATTAGACCAATCAGACTCATTCGGCGCATCTGGAACTAACGCACCGTCAACCACACGTGTCACAGTGGAACACGCGCGGTGGTCCTTTTGGGACGATCGGAGTCCGGCGTGTCGCCGGACCGGAGTAACGCCGGCTAGTTCACGCCGCGGTCGCGCCCAGCCCAGTACGGTTCGCGGAGCTTGAACTTCTGGATCTTGCCGGTCGCCGTGCGCGGGATCGAGTCGCGGAACTCCACGGACGTCGGCGCCTTGTACCCGGCGAGCCGCTCCTTGCAGTGCTTGATCAGCTCGGCTTCCGTGACATCCCCGGAGCGCACGACCAATGCCTTGATCGTTTCACCCCATTTCTCATGGGGCACACCGATCACCGCGACCTCGGCGACGGCCGGGTGCGAGAACAGGCAGTCCTCGACCTCGATGGACGACACGTTCTCGCCGCCGGTGATGATCACGTCCTTCTTGCGGTCCGAGATCGTCAGGTAGCCCTCGTCGTCGAAGAAGCCGCCGTCACCGGTGCGGAACCAGCCGTCCTCGATGGCGTCGGAGGTCGCCTCCGGGTTCTCCCAGTAGCCCTCCATGACCACGTTCGACCGCGCGAGCACCTCGCCGTCCTCGGAGATCCGCAGCCGCGCGCCCAACGCCGGAGCGCCCGCGCGCGACTGCTTTTTCGCCTTCTCCTCACCCGACGGGCCCGGCTGAGCGCGGTTGAAGGTGAGCAGCGGCGCCGTCTCGGTCAGGCCGTAGATCTGCAGGAACTCCCATCCGAGCTCCTCGGTCACGCGCTGGATCGTGCGCGAGGGCGGAGGCGCACCGGCACACACGATCCGTACGCGGTCACGGCCGGGAATCTCGCCGTCCCACGATGCCGCAGCATCCAGCACGGCGTTCCACACGGCCGGTGCGCCGCACATCAGCGTGACGCCGTGGTCACGTACACGACGCAGGATTTCAAGACCGTCGACCTTGCGCAGCACCACCTGCGGCACACCGAGACCCGCGAGCCCGAACGGCATTCCCCAGCCGTTGCAGTGGAACATCGGCAGCACGTGCATGTACACGTCGCCTTCCCACGCCCGCGTGTGCATGGCGAACGTGACCGCGTTCAGCCAGATGTTGCGGTGCGTGAGCTGCACGCCCTTGGGCCGCGCGGTGGTGCCGGACGTGTAGTTGATCGTGGCGGTCGCATCCTCCGAAGGCGCGCTCCACGGCCGTGGCTCCACATCGAACCGAAGCAGCGACTCGGATTCCTCACCGAGCGTGAACCTGTGCCGCGCCACCACGTCGTCCAAGGACAACTCCGGGTCGACGAACAACGCCGAGGCACCGCTGTGCTCGACGATGTACTTCACCTCGTCGGGTCGCAGGCGGAAGTTCACCGGCACGCAGATCCGCCCGCTGCCGGGCAGCGCGTGCAGCAGCTCGAGCATCCGCGCCGAGTTGTGGCTGACGACGGCCACCCGCTCGCCCTCGCCGACGCCCAGAGCGTCGAACCCGGCCTGCCACGCGCGTACACGGGTCGCCATCTCCGCATACGTCGTCGTCTCGACCGGCTTGGCGGGCTGGTCGGGTTCGTCGATGGTCGCGGTCGTCGCTCCGAACGCGAACGACGCCCGGTCCAGGAAGTCCGTGGTGATCAGCGGTACGCGCATGGATCCGACCCTACGGCCAGGTGCTCGGATCTCCCCAGGACGAGAATCGGGCTCCCCCGGATGGAGGAACCGAGCTGAGATCGGGAAGCACCTCGCCGACAGGTTCGTGCAGGACAACGGCCGCAAGAGAGTCGTACGGCGTGGGTTCGGCGTTGCAGATGACGACCTGAGCGCCTGCCTTGGCCGCCAGTGGCACGAGCCCGGCCGCCGGTTGCACGGAGAGCGACGTTCCGGCCACGAGCAGCACATCGCAGTCCAGGGCGGCGAGCCGGGCGCGGCGCAGCACCTCGCCGTCGAGCTCCTGCCCGAACGAGATCGTAGCGGACTTGAGGATTCCTCCGCACCGCGGGCAACCCGGCTCGGGTTCTCCGTCCGCGACGCGCTTCAACGCGTCGCGCATCGGGCCCGTGGCACCACATCCGAGGCACACGGTGGCGTGCAACGTACCGTGCAGCTCCAGCACGCGATGCGGATCCGAGCCCGCTTTCTGGTGCAGGCCGTCGATGTTCTGCGTGACGACGGTGCGCAGCCGGCCCGACCGTTCCAGCTCCACCAACGCCTTGTGCGCGGCGTTGGGCTTGGCCGTCCACACGGGACTGTCGAGCCGCAGCCGCCACGCGAGCCTGCGCGCCTCGGGATCGGAAAGATAGGTCTCCAACGAGGATGCGCGGCCCACGTCGGCGTCCCGCGCCCACAACCCGTCCGGTCCGCGGAAGTCCGGGATGCCCGAATCGGTGGAGACCCCGGCGCCCGTCAGCACGGTGATCCGGTGCGCGGACGCGACCAGCGCCCGTGCCGCTGTGCACGCGTCCGAGGCCATCGGGTCACACTAGTCGGGTGCGCAGCGCAGTGGGAG
>JAVXWK010000936.1:0-6654 GCA_032230575.1 Pseudonocardiales bacterium
TGCGGTACGTCGTCGTGCGCCTCGACGTTCGGCGCCGGGTCCTCGACTTTGCCCTTCGTGACAAGGTGCCACGGCATTCCGCGTGCTGCTTCGGCACACGTCTGCGCGTCGATCGTCGAGAGCACAACGGGTGTGTCGCCCGGCGGCGTCCACGAGCCCTGGAACTTCCGCTCGGTCAGGCACGAGCCGGTGAAGGCGAACCGCTCGTCGAACGTGTCGCCCTCTGGCTGGAACTCCCTGGGGAACAAGGCGATCCGGCGCCGGGCACCCGCGACGAACTCCGGCAGCGAGCAGCCGACGAAGCTCTGGACCTTGGTGAAGAACGTGATCGCCTCCACGTCGAACGTCCGCGCGGGCACGACGGCGGTGCCGAGCGACCAGTGGGCGTTGCTCGTCAGCAGGCTCTCCACCAGCAGGTTCGGCACCTCCAGTCGCCGTGCGATCACGCCGCCGGCCCACGCCGCGATGTCCCACAGCACGATGTCCGGCCGGTCCTGCCGGAAGACGTCCTCCAGCTGGGGCAACGCCGACTCGGCCTCGACCAGTGCGAGCTGCGCCGCGTCGTAGAGCGACTCCGGCAGGTCGTCGGGAAGCGTTGTCTCGCAAGGGATCGCGGTCGCACCGCACTCGGTGACGACCTCGGCGAACTGGGTGGGGACCGGGCAGCTCACGCGGTGGCCGCGGCGCACGAGCTCGGCGATCATCCCGAGCGCGGGGAGGACGTGTCCGCGCTCGGGCGTGAGGAAGATCGCGATGTGCGCCATAGCTGAGATTAACGTTGTTCGATTCCTAATGGTTCAAATCGGTGGCGGTGATTCGACTCAAGTTCCGTTCCGCGAGCGCTGTGATCGTCACGAACGGGTTGGCGCCGATCGAGCCTCCGATCAGCGAACCGTCGGTCACGTAGAGGTTCTGGTGGCCTCTGATCCGGCCGTACTCGTCCGTGGCGCGGCCGAGCAGACATCCACCCAGCGGGTGATAGGTGAAGTCGTCCGAGAAGACTTTCCCGATTCCGAAGAGGTCGGGGCGATATGTACTGAGGTTTGTTCGGTTCATCTCGTCGAACACGCCCTTGACCGCGCGGATCGACGGTGTCATCTGCTCGCGCCGCCAGTCCAGCGTGACGCCGTCGGTCTTGGGGTCGTAGTGGAACGTGCCGCGCTCAGGGTTCTTCGTGATCGCGAGGTAGAGCGACGCGAGGGTCTCGACGCCCGCCGGGACCGGGGCGATCTCGGCGAACACCTCGCGGTCCTGCCACGCGTCGATCGCGAGGACGGGCATGCCGGACTGCTGGAAACCGCCGATCATCGTGCGGGCGGTCATCACGTTGCCGTTGGGGCCCCAGCCGCGGCCGATCTCGTCGCTGAGGTTCGGCAGGTCGCCGTTGTCGCGAGCGCGCAGGAGGAGTTCGGTGGTGCCGAGGCTGCCCGCGCCGAGGAACAGGTGGCGGCAGCCGATCTCCTTGGTGCTCAGGAGTTTTCCGAACGGGTCGCGCTGCTCGACGGTGAGCACGTAGCCGTCTTGTTGTTGCTGGATGCGCTTGACGTGGTGCAGCGTCTTGATGGTGACGTTGCCGGTGGCGAGCGCGTCGGCGAGATAGGTCTTGTCCAGGCTCATCTTGCCGTGGTTGTTGCCGTAGATGACCTCGCCGGCCAGCGCTGACTTCGGCTTGGTGCCACGGGCTTCGCCTTCCATGTGGGCGAAGTCGTAGACGTTCGGGATGACCTGCGTGCTGTAGCCGGCGTTCGCGGCCTGGCGGCGGGCGGTGCGGGCGTACTGGTACCAGCTCGTGGACTCCAGGAACGCCGGGCGGATCGTGTTGACCCTGAGCGTCTTGTTGGCCAGCGGGAAGAACGTTCCGTACATCTCGTCGGCGTCGACGTCCGGCAGGACCTCCTCGAAGTACTCGCGCTTCGGGGTGACGGCCATGCCGCCGTTGACCAGGCTTCCGCCGCCGACGCCGCGGCCGAGGTAGACGGCCATCTCCTCGAAGTGGACCTTGTCGAGGACGCCGGCGTAGCGCTCGATCGGGCGGTTCACGATCGGCAGGCCCAGCAGGGTTTCCAGCGGCGCCTCGGTGCAGTCCTTGAACCACATCGCGCGGCGGTCCGGGTTGAGCATCGGGCAGAAGATCTTGCCGTCTGGGCCAGGCTGGTTCCAGAGCCGGCCCATCTCCAGCATCGTGGTCTTGATGCCCTTCTGGCCCAGGCGTAGTGCTGCGACGGCAGCCCCGTAGCCGGTGCCGATGACGACGGCTTCATCGCCCGTGTCCGCTTTGGCGGTGCCCGTTGCCGTCATGGCCAGCGCCGTCATCCCCAGGAAGCGCCGGCGAGATACCTGAAAACCCCTCATGTGCCCTTACTGTAGGGCCGTTCGGGCCAGTGGTGTTTCGGGTACCTGCCCTTCAGCTCACTGCGCACCCGCAGGTAACCGTTGCGCCAGAAGGACCTCAGATCGCTGGTCACGGCGGTGGGACGGCCTGCGGGGGAGAGCAGGTGCACGACCACCGGAACTCCCGCGATCTTCGGCGTGTCGGCCCACTTCATGGCGTCCTGGATGCGGACGTACAGGGCCGGCTCGTCACCCGTGTAGTCGACCTTGCCCTGGCCGATGCGTTCCGGGGCGAGCTGGTCGAACTCCGCTGCTTCCGGCCACGGCAGCATGTTCCGCAGGAGGGTGACCGTGTCGATCTTGGCCAGGTCGGAGCGCTTCTTCGCCTTGCCGAGGTCGATCGCGCGGATCAGGTTCTCGTCGTCGACGCTCGGCCAGTCGCGGGTGCGATGCAGGAACGCCATGCGTTCGCGCAAGCGTTTGGCGGGGTCGGTCCACTTGAGCAGACCGAGGCCTTCTTGTTCCAGGCCGAGGCGGAGTGCCTGCTGTGACTTGGCGAGGTCGTTCAGCGGGCGTTCGTCGAGGGTGATCGCGCCGAGCTTGCGGACGCTGTTCGCGATGACGTCGCCGTTCCAGCGGATGTCGTCCTCGGTGTGCACGAGGGCTTCGGCGGCGGTGACGGCGAGCTCTTCGTCGGCGGGGGCGGCGAGGCGAATGCGGCCGTGCTTGCTGCCCGGCTCGCGGTCGGCGATCGCGACTGCCAGCCACTGGGCGTGCGAGTTGGTGTGCTCGACGGCCGTGCCGTTGGCCATCAGATAGACGTTGCTGTTCTTGGACCTGCGTTTCGCCAGGCGTTCCGGGTAGGCGAGGGCGACGACGAGCGCCGGGTCGCCATTGCCGTGCGGGTTGCTGCCGAGCTTTTCGAGTTTCTTGGCTTCCTTGCGCCACTTGCCCGGGTTTCTCAGCGCGGTGGCCAGGTCGTCCGTGCTGGGGTGCGAGCTGTCGTCGAGCAGTGCCACCACTTCGGCTGCCGTGCGGTTGCCCGCCAGTTCGCTGCCGTCGATGAGCGCACGGCCGAGCCTGGGGTGCAGGCCGACGTTGGCGATTTTGTCGCGGCGGTCCGGATCCAGCGCGCCGATGGCGTCGAGGGTCTCCTGGGCTGCTTTGAGGGCGCCTTCCGGCGGGGCGTCCCACCAGTTCAGACTGCTGCCGTCCGGGGTGCCCCAGACCGCGAGCTCCAGGGCGAGCCTGGTCAGGTCGGCCGTGCGGATCTCCGGCTCCGGGTAGCGGGGGAGCGTGGAGTGCTCGTGCTCGGGCCAGCAGCGGTAGACGCGGCCTGGGGCTTCACGTCCGGCTCGGCCGGCGCGTTGCTCGGCCACGGCTTGGGAGACGCGGATCGTGGCGAGGCCGGCCAGGCCTCGCCGGTGGTCGACTCTCGGTACTCGGGCCAGACCGGCGTCCACGACTGCTCGCACGCCGGGGACGGTGAGGCTGGACTCGGCGATGCTGGTGGCGAGCACAACACGTTGGTGATTGCCGGGTTTGAGGGCCGCGTCCTGGGTCTGGGCGTTGAGCTGGCCGTGCAGGATCACGGTTTCCGCGTCGAGCATGCTCGCGGTGCGGTTGATCTCCCTCACGCCTGGCAGGAAGGCGAGTACATCGCCGTCCACTTCGGACAGAGCTTTGTTGATTGCCCTGGCGACGGTCGTCTCGATGTGCTCGTTGCGGTTTGGCGGGACGTAGGTGATCTCCGTCGGGTACATGCGCGACTCGGTGTGCAGGACCGGTGCGTTGAGCAGGTCGGAGAGTCGTTGTGCGGCAACGGTTGCTGATGTTGCCAGCAGCCTGAGGTCCGGGCGCAGGCCTGCTTTGGCGTCCAGGAGGAGCGTGAGGAGCAGGTCGGCGTCGAGGTGGCGTTCGTGGACCTCGTCGAGCAGGACCGTGCCGACACCCTTGAGCTCCTGGTCGTGCTGGAGCCTGCGGACCAGGAGTCCGCTGGTCACGACCTCGATGCGGGTGTGCCTGCTCGTCTTGCGGTCGCCGCGGACCGAGTAGCCGACGGTGTGGCCGACGGGTTCGCCGAGGAGGCTCGCCATGCGTGCGGCGGCGGCTCTCGCGGCGATCCTCCGCGGCTCGGCGACGACGACTTTGCCTGGTAGGGCCAGCGGAACGAGCGTGGTCTTGCCCGTGCCCGGAGGAGCGACGAGGACGGCTGACCCGTGGTCGTCGAGGGCTTTGAGGAGTTCCGGTAGGACGGACTTCACCGGGAGATCGGGCAGGTGCACGCCGTTCAGTGTGTCAGGGTTGGTGTCATGGTTGACCCGTTGCGCGATCCCGACGACCCGGAGCTGCTCGACCCGTACCAGTCGCGGTCGCTGGCGATCCTCGTCGAAGGGGCTCGGCTGGCGTCCGGTGCCGTGCGGTACGGCAGGGTCGGGCGGGTCGGGTCCGCGGCGGTGGTGATCAACCGCGAGAACCCGCTGCCGTCCGGGAACTTCGGCTGCGCGCTGGACGGGTCGTCGGTGGAGGTCGCGTCGACGTTGCTGCAGCTCGAGCAGACGTTCGCGGACGTGGGGCGTGCGGAGGCCGTTGTCTACGCGTCGCCGACGACCGTGGACGAGATCGAGGGGATCGCGGACGACTCCGGCTGGTACGCGGTAGAGGAGCTCCTCACCGTGGTCCATCGCGGGCGTGCTTCGGTGTCTTCTGAGGTCAGGCGGGCTGTCGACGCGGATCTGCCGGGGATCGTCGAGCTGCTGTCCGACGAGCTCGTGGGCAACCGGGCGCGATTGGCCCGGTGGCTCGGGCATCGATTGGACGATCCGCGGTGTTTGTTGCTGGTGGTGGACGACGGCGATCGGATCGGCGGATTCGTGTCGGGGTTCGCCGAGCGCGGTGTGGGGTTGGTCGAGCAGTGCGTCGTACGTCCGGCGCGGCGGCGTCGGGGCGTAGGGCAGTCGCTGGTGGTGACTGCTGCCGCGGCTCTGCGTTCGGCCGGCGCTCACTTGGTTGCCTCGCAGGTGGACGAGGGTCCGGGGGAGCGGTTCGCCGAGGCGTGCGGGTTCGTGGCGGCCTACCCGGTGACGGCATATGTACGCAGAGTGGATGAGCTGCTCGACTGAGTTATTTAGTTGCCGCGTGACATATCCTTAGCAGGGCTAAGGGAGGCTTTGTGCGCGAGCGGTTACCGGTCGAGGTCTGGGTTCTGGTCGCGGCGAGCTTCATCATCGCCATCGGGTTCGGGATCGTTGCCCCCGTGCTGCCGGTGTACGCGGCGTCGTTCGGCGTCGGACACACCGCCGTTGCTGCTCTGATCAGCACTTTTGCGTTCGTGCGGCTGGCTTTCGCGCCGGTGAGCGGGCGGCTGGTCAACAAGTTCGGCGAGCCTCGCGTCTACATCGTCGGCATCCTGATCGTGGCCTTCGGTACCGCCTTGTCCGGGTTCTCGACGAGCTATCCCGAGATGCTGGCGTGGCGCGCGTTGGCCGGTGTGGGCTCGACGATGTTCACGGTGGCCGCTCTGGGCCTCTTGATTCGCATCACACCGGCGCCGATGCGCGGCCGTGCGTCCGGGCTCTGGGCGGCAGGGTTCCTCGTCGGCAACGTGTGCGGGCCGATCGTTGGCGCCGGCCTGGTTCCGCTCGGGATTTGGGTGCCGTTCGTGTCCTACGGCGCGATGCTGTGCCTCGCCGCGTTCGTGGTCTGGTTCTTCCTGCGTCGTTCGACTCTCGCTGCTCTCGACAGGACCAACACCGACGTGCCGATGTCGGTGCGTGAGGCCGTGCTGCACCCGGCCTACCGTGCCGCGCTGGCTTCCGGGTTCGCGAACGGCTGGGCAGTGTTCGGCGTGCGGATCTCGTTGGTGCCGGTGTTCGTCATCGAGGCGTTGCACCACAGCACGGCCGTGGCGGCTGTCTCGATGTCGGTGTTCGCGGCCGGCAACGCGTCGATGCTGCTCCTGTCCGGCAAGATCGCCGACACCCGCGGCCGCAAGCCGGTCGCCGTCGCCGGGTTGATCGTGAGCGGTCTCGCCACGATCGCGATGGGCTTCTCCGGTGACATGTGGACGTTCATGGCCGTGTCGCTGGTCGCGGGCATGGGTGCCGGGCTGCTGAACCCGCCGCAGAACGCCGTGGTGGCCGACGTGATCGGCGCCAAGGGCAAGGGCGGCCCCGTTCTGGCGGGCTTCCAGATGGTGACCGACCTGGGCGCGATCATCGGCCCGATGTGCGCGGGCCTGCTGGCCGACTCGTTCGGCTTCGGAGCGTCGTTCGCCATCACCGGCGCCTCGCTGCTGCTGGCCGTGGGCTTCTGGTTCGTCGC
>JAVXWK010000937.1:0-3180 GCA_032230575.1 Pseudonocardiales bacterium
GAGCTTCCAGTCACGCCAGTCGGCGGTGGCGGGCAAGGTGATCTGCCGCGCCCGCCCGTCGACGCCGAGGCTGAGCGTCCGGCTCTCGTGCTTCCCGTCGCCACCGACACCGTTGGCGTACCTCACGACAACGCGGTGCCGACCGGCGCTCGAAGCGTTGACGGTCGCCGTGATTCCGTTGTTGGCGTAGGAGAACCCGGCGACGAAGCCCGCGCCGGTGTGGCCGGGGTGCTCGGCGGTGACGAGCATTCCTTCCCGCTGCTGGTCTTCGGCTTCGCAGAGCTGCCCGGTCGCACAGACCACCCGCCGCCACGGGGACGCGGTCGTGCCACTGGCCTTGAGCTCGAGGTTGTCGGCCCGGAACGGCCCGGACCCGACGCGATACCGCAGAGTCATCGCCGAGGTGGTGATGACGAGCCACCCGTCCTGGACCCGCGAACTGTAGGCCGTGCGGGGGAAGGTGCGATTTACAACGTTGTAACTGAGCGCATTCTCAAATCTGCGGTCTGCCGCGTACTCAGTCCGCATCAGGGTGGGGGAGAGGATCTGGAACCTGGCCTGCCCGGACACGACCGTGTCGCCGGGCTGCGCTGTCGCGGGGACAGGGAGGATCAGGCTGGCCAGGGCCAGCAGGGCTATGACGCGCATCCGTGCTCCTCGTCTGACGCCATCGGCTTCCGAGGTCGTTCAGATATCTGAACGTCTCTCACCTTGGCGCGCCCCGGTTGAGCGATCAAGACGCCATTTGCCGCGAACTCAGATGTTGAGAACATCTGGATGGTGAAGGTATGTTAGCGGTCATGGTTCGGCTGACCAGGGCCCAGCAGCAGGAGCGCACACGTGCGTCCGTGCTGGCTGCGGCGAAGGACGAGTTCTCCGAGCACGGCTACGTGCTCGCCAAGATCGACCGGATCGCCGAACGGGCGGAGCTCACCCGCGGGGCGGTGTACTCGAACTTCCCGAGCAAGCGCGCCCTCTACCTGGCGGTGCTGATCGACCTGGCCGAGAACGCCGGCGGTGCCGAACCCCAAGGCGATCCGGCGTCGTTGGCCGACGCGCTCGGCTCGTTCGCACGCGTGTGGCTTGAACGGTTGCCGCTGGTCGGCGACTCGGTGCCGGGTGGACGGTTGCAGCTGCGCTCGCTGGCCGGGGTGTTCGACGACGGCCACGCGCGGGAGGTGCTGGCGCAGACCACCAGGCTGGAGGCGCTGTTGCTCGGCCTCGCACTGGAGTCGTGCGCTCCAGGGCGTCAGGTGCGGTTGTCGTCGCTCGTGCTGACGCTGCTGGACGGCGCGGCGCATCAGGCCGAGGCCGCGCCGGGTGCGAGCGACCCGTTCGACGTGGCGCTCGCGTGCGAACACCTGGCCGGCGTGGATCTCGCCGACACCTGGGCACCGCCGCACCTGGCGTTCGTCGAACCGGCCCGGCCGGTCGCCGAGGCCCGGCCCGACCTGGCCGACGGTGTGATCGTGGTGCTGGGCGCGAACCGCCTTGCCGCGGCTGAAGAAGCTGTGCGGGCCGCGCGATCTGGGGAGCGGGTGACGGTGGTCGTCGTCGCGGGTGATCCGGCCGAGACCGGGCGTCTCGTGCGGCTGCGAGTGTCCGATCTGATGGCCTGCCTGCGGCGCGTCTTCACCGCGGATGCGTTGCCGTCGCTGGAGATTCTGTTCGGCGAGGACGCGCTCGGGCTCGCGGAGGCCGGCGACGGGACCGAAGCCGCGGTGCGCATCCAGGACGGTGTGATCGTCGCTCGTGCCGACGGGCGAGGTGCCGCGCATGCCGTGGCGTCGGTGCGGAAGGCCCGTCGATGAGCCTTCTGGTGCTGCACACATTGCGGTGCATCGGTTTCGCCGGTACCGCCCGCATCGCCGGCGCGACCGGGTTGAGCGAGTCCGACGCGGAGTCCGAGCTGATCGACCTCGCGGTGGACGGTCTCGTCACGCACCTGCCGGGGGAGTTCGGCGGGTGGGGCCTGACTGCCGAGGGGCGCGTCGCGGATGCGCAACGGATCACCGGCGAGCTGGAGTCAGCAGGCGCCCGGCCCGCGCTCACCAAGGCATTCCACGAGTTCATGGTGCTCAACCCGGAGCTGCTCGACCTCTGCACGGCGTGGCAGCTCCGGTCGAACGGGGTCATCAACGATCACAGCGACACCGCCTACGACGGCCGCGTCCTGGGTCGCTTCAACGACTTCCACGAGCGCGCGGTTGTCGTGTGCGCCGACCTTTCCGCCGCTCAGGGCCGGTTCGACCGCTACCGGGTCCGGCTCGCCGACGCCCTCGAGCGTGCTGCGGCCGGGGAGCTCGAGTACGTGGCGGACGGCATCGGGTCGTACCACGCGGTGTGGGCCGAGCTGCACGAAGATCTGCTCGCCACGCTGGGGATCCCGCGATGAGGTGGATCCGGCCACTCTCCGCCGAGACCGACGAGACGGCTGAAACCGTTGGTGGCAAGGCGCACGGGCTTGTCGTGCTGCACCGCCTCGGCTTGCCGGTGCCACCTGGTTTCGTGATCACGACCGAAGCGTGCCGGGCCTTCCTGCGCGACGGGCGACTACCTGACGGGCTCTCCGGCGAGCTCGCGGCCGCCATGGCCGGGCTCGGAAGTGCGACGGTGTCCGTCCGCTCCGGGGCGAGCGTGTCGATGCCCGGCATGATGGACACGATCCTCAACGTCGACGAGCGGCTGTTGCCCGCGGTGGAAGCCGTGTTCTCCTCGTGGAACACGCCGCGAGCGCGTACTTACCGCGAACTGCACGACATTCCGCACGACCTCGGCACCGCGGTGATCGTTCAGGCGATGGTGCTCGGCGACCGTGACGATCACAGCGGCACCGGGGTCGCGTTCAGCCGCGACCCCAACACCGGTGCCAGGACACCGTTCGGCGAAGTCCTCTTCGGACACCAGGGCGAGGACGTCGTCTCCGGCAGCACACGAACGCAGCCCCTGCACGAGCTGGCCGAGCGGGAGCCCGCGTTGTGGGCGGAGCTGATCGACGCGCTGAACCGGATCGAGGCTCACCACCGCGATGCGTGCTACGTCGAGTTCACCTTCGAGTCAGGTGTGCTGTGGCTGCTGCAGGTCCGGTCCGGCGGGTTCGTCGGCGCGGCGGCCGTTCGCGTTGCGACCGAACTCGCTGACGAGAAGGTGATCAGCCGACGCGAGGCGTTGCTGCGAGTC
>JAVXWK010000977.1:0-8569 GCA_032230575.1 Pseudonocardiales bacterium
GTGGTGCGGAATCCCTTCGCGCAGCAACAGCCCGAGGTGTTGCGAGAGTTCTTGCGGGCGCAGCTCGACGCGACGAAGTTCTTGCACTCCAAGCCTCTCGAAGCCGCGGAGATTGTCGCCAGAGCCACTTCGCTGCCGGTCGAGGTCGTCTACCTCTACAACGGGCCGAACGGGATCGCGACGTTCGACCTGTCGCTGAAGTCGGTGCTGCGCAAGGCGTTGAAGGAGGATGTGCCGTTCCTCAAGTCGATCGGCAACATCGACGAGCTCGACGTGGACAAGTTCATCGACGACAAGCCTTTGAAGGACGTTGTCGAGTCGACCGAGGATCTGACGAACCCGGCTTCGCTGGGCGGGGATCCCGAGGTCGCGAGCGAGGCGTGGTTCGAGGGCGCTGCTCCTGAGGCCGTGGCGTCGCCGACGGCGTTGCTGAAGCTCGTGAATGCGAGCGGCAAGAAGCTGCGCGTCGGGTACGTGCCGGATGCCGAGACGGGCACGCGGTGGTTCGCCGACCACGCGTTCTGGGTGCGGTCGGGTGCCGAGCTGCTGCCGTTCACGACCGAGGCGGCGGCGTCGAAGCGCGGTCCGGTGCTGACGTTCCAGCAGGCCCTTTCGTTGGCGGGCAAGTGATGCGCTGGGCGTTGAGGATCGGGTCCGTGGCGGTCGTGTTGCTGCTGTGGCAGGTGCTGACGGCGTCGGACGTGCGGATGTGGCTGCGGTTCGACCAGCTGCCGACCGTCGTCGAGGTGGCGCAGCGGTTCGCGGTGCAGGTCGGCGGCGCGGAGTACTACCACGACCTCGGCAACAGCCTGGCGCGCATCATGACCGGCTTCCTGCTGGCCGCGGTGCTGGGCATCGCGTTCGGGGTGCTGATCGCGCGCTCTCCGCTGCTGGGCGACCTGTTGCGGCCGCCGCTGGAAGTGGTCCGGCCGATCCCGGCGATCGCGCTGGTGCCGATCGCGATCCTGCTGTTCCCGACCGATGAGCAGGGAATCGTGTTCATCACGTTCATCGCGGCGTTCTTCCCGATCATGGTGTCGACGCGGCACGCGGTGCGAGCGCTGCCGACGATCTGGGAGGACGCGGTCCGCACGATGGGCGCGTCCCGGCTCCAGGTGTTGTTCCGCGTGGTGCTGCCGGGGACTCTGCCGGGTGTGTTCGGCGGCCTGTCCGTCGGCATGGGCGTGGCGTGGATCTGCGTGATCTCGGCCGAGATGATCTCCGGCCAGTTCGGCGTCGGCTACCGCACGTGGCAGGCCTACACGGTCGTCGACTACCCCGGCGTGATCGTCGGCATGGTCACGATCGGCCTGCTCGGCTACCTGACGTCCGCCGCTGTCGAACTGCTGGGCCGCCGCGTGACGCGGTGGCTGCCCCGGGAGGCCCTGCGATGAGCCTGAGCGTGCGTTCGCTGACCGTCGGCTACGGCCGGTCCGCTGTTCTGTCCGAGTTCTCGTTGTCCGTTGCTTCCGGCGAGTTCGTTGTCGTCGCCGGTCCTTCCGGATGCGGCAAGTCGACCTTGCTGCGTGCGGTTGCCGGGCTGATTCCGTTCGCTGGAGCCATTTCCGTGGATGGCGTTGTTGTTCGTGGGCCGTCGCGGGACCGGGCGTTGGTGTTCCAGGACGACGGGTTGCTGCCGTGGCGGACGGCGTTGCGCAACGTCGAGCTTCCGCTTGCGCTGCAGGGAGTTCCGCGTGCCGAACGACGTTCGCGGGCTCTGTCGTGGCTGGAGCGGGTCGGCCTGGCGGGCTTCGAGGGCTACCTGCCTCGCGAGTTGTCCGGCGGTATGCGGCAACGGGTGCAGCTGGCGCGGACGTTGGCACAGCAGCCGTCCGTGGTGCTGATGGACGAGCCGTTCGGCGCGCTGGACGCCCAGACGCGCTCGTCGATGCAGGAACTGGTGACCGAGGTGCTGGCCGGCACCACGACTCTGTTCGTCACGCACGACGTCGACGAGGCCGTGCTGCTGGGAGACCGCGTGGTCGTCCTGGGGGCGGGCGAGGTCGAACGTCAGCGCGACGCGATTCTCGCGGCGGTGAAGGCATGACTGTTGAGATGTCCTGCGACGTGCTGGTGATCGGCGGCGGCACGGCCGGGTCGATGGCCGCGATCACCGCGGCCGAGGCCGGGCGCTCGGTCCTGCTGCTGGAGAAGGCCCATGTGCGGCACTCCGGGGCGTTGGCGATGGGGATGGACGGCGTCAACAACGCTGTGATCCCAGGCAAAGCGAAGCCGGAGGACTACGTCGCCGAGATCACGCGCGCCAACGACGGGATCGTCGACCAGCGCACGATCATGCAGACCGCCACGCGTGGTTTCGAGATGGTGCAACGGCTTGAGCGTTACGGCGTGAAGTTCGAGAAGGACTCGTTCGGCGAGTACAACGTCCGGCAGGTGCACCGGTCCGGGTCGTACGTGCTGCCGATGCCAGAGGGCAAGGACGTCAAGAAGGTCCTGTACCGGGTGATGCGGGAGCGGCGGTTGCGCGAACGCCTGCGCATCGAGAACCGGGTGATGCCGGTCCGGGTACTGGTGTCCGAGGGGCGTGCGGTCGGGGCTGCCGGTTTCAACACCCGCACCGGCGAGTTCGTGACCGTGTCGGCTGGGGCGGTTGTGCTGGCCACCGGGGCTTCTGGTCGGCTCGGGTTGCCTGCTTCCGGGTATCTGTACGGGACTTACGAGAACCCGACCAATGCCGGTGACGGGTACTCGATGGCCTATCACGCCGGGGCTGAGCTGTCCGGGATCGAGTGCTTCCAGATCAACCCGTTGATCAAGGACTACAACGGGCCGGCTTGCGCCTACGTGGGGAATCCCTTCGGGGCGTATCAGGTGAACGCGCTGGGGGAGCGGTTCGTCGACTGCGACTACTGGTCCGGGCAGATGATGGCCGAGGTGGCCTCCGAGATCGCTTCCGCTCGTGGGCCGATCTACCTGAAGACCACGCACCTGCCTGAGGAGTCGATCTCCGCGTTGGAAGGGATTCTCCACTCCACGGAGAGGCCTTCGCGTGGAACGTTCCACAGTGGACGCGGGCGGGACTACCGGACGCACGACATCGAGATGCACATCTCGGAGATCGGGTTGTGCGGCGGGCACTCGGCTTCTGGGGTGTGGGTGGATGAGAACGGTCTAACGACTGTTCCTGGGTTGTACGCGGCCGGTGACCTTGCCTGTGTGCCGCACAACTACATGATCGGGGCGTTCGTGTTCGGGGACTTGGCCGGGGCGCACGCTTCGGCTCACCTCGCCCCGCTCGTCGAGCTGCCTGCTGCCGCGGTTGCCGAGGCACATGAGTTGATCTACCGGCACATGCGGCAGCCTGACGGGCCGCCACAGCCTCAGGTCGAGTACAAGTTGCGGCGGTTTGTGAACGACTACGTGGCTCCGCCCAAGACCGCCACGAAGCTTTCGCTGGCGTTGGAGGCGTTCGACCGGATGACTGCGGAGATCGCCTCCATGGGGGCTCGGTCTGCGCATGAGTTGATGCGGTGTGTGGAGGTCTCGTTCATCCGGGACTGTGCGGAGATGGCAGCGGCGTCCTCGTTGATGCGGGATGAGTCCCGGTGGGGGCTTTACCACTCCCGGGTTGATCTGCCTGAGCGTGATGATGCTCGGTGGTTCCATCACCTGAACTTGCGGAAGAACGCGGATGGGGAGATGGAGTTCGTCAAGCGGCCGGTCGCGGAGTACCTGGTGTCGGTCGACGGGGTTCCGCATCGGCCAGGAGAGTTCGAGTTCCTCGGAGTGCGGGCGGTTTCGGTGGCGTCGTCGGCAGCGGACCTCGTTGCCGAGGAGGTGACGGTGGAGTCCGAGCGGGTGCTCGAGGTGCTGGCGCTGGTGGACTCGCAGCCCTCGCTGGCGGTGTTGGAGCCGTACCTGGTGGATTCGGATGTCACGGTGCGGCGGGCTGCCGTTTCGGTGCTGACCGAGGCTGTGCCGCCGGGGTTCGAGTTCGCGTTGGTGCGGGCGATGGCGGACGCGTCTGTGCGGGATGCCGCGGCTGCCGGGTTGCTGGAGCTGGTGGAGGTCGTGCCGGCGTCCGCGGAGCTCAGGGAGGCGCTGGAGCTGTCGCCGGCTCGAGCCGTTGCGCTGGAAGTGTTGTGGGCGTTGAAGCTCGGGACCGCGGAGGTGTACGCGGCCGGGCTGGAGTCGGCCGACGTCGAGGTGCGGCTGGCTGCTGTCCGGGGGCTGGTCGCGTTGCGGGAGGACGGGCTGCTGGCGGTGGCCGCCGGGGATCCGTCTCGGGAAGTGCGGGTGCAGGTTGCGAAGGGGATCACCGATGTGGGTGTGCTCGTCACGCTTTCCGGTGATGCCGATGTGCTGGTGCGGGCCGCTGCTTTGGAAGCGGCTCCTCGAGCCGGGTGGCCGGAGGGGCTGCACGAGCGGGCCGCCGGGTTGATCGGGGATCCGGCCTGGGAGGTTCGGGCCGGGGTGGCTCGGGCGCTCGACGATCGCGAGTCGGTCGCCGGGTTGCTGGAGGATCCCAACCTGGATGTCCGGAAGGCCGCGGTTCGGGCGTTGGGACGGTGGAAGTCGGATCCGTTGGTGGTGCTGGCGCTCAAACGGGCGCTCGACGACACGGACGCCGATGTGCGGGCCTACGCGCGGATGACCCTGAGCTGAGCCGCCGTTCCAGCCGGCTCAGGCCGTGCGTGAAGTGATCGGCTTGGTGATGTCGTCCTGGCGTGGGGCCGGCATCAGGCGCGGCGGGATGTCCAGGCCCGCTACGCGGACCTGGTTGCGGCCGTTTTCCTTTGCCTTGTAGAGGGCGGCGTCGGCCGAGTGCTGGGCCGTGGCCATGTCCGGGCCGTTGTCCGGGATGACGGCCACGCCGATTGAGGCTGAGATCGCTTGGAGCGAGGCGCCTTCTGGTTCCGGGGGCTGGATTTCGCGGCCGTAGAGGGTGACGACGTTGCGGTGCTTGTCCGTGGTGGGGACGGCCAGGGAACCGATGGCCTCGCGGATGCGTTCGGCGATGGTCACGCCTTGGGCCACTGGGGTGTCCTTCAGGGCCACTACGAATTCCTCGCCTCCGTCGCGGCCCGCTACGTCGCCTGGGCGGAGCTTTTCGCGGAGGATTCGGCCCACCTCGGCCAGGACGGCGTTGCCCGCTGGGTGGCCCCAGGTGTCGTTGATGCGCTTGAAGTGGTCGAGGTCGATCACCAGGACGGTCATCGGTTCGCCGTCGATTCGGCAGCGTTCGGCCAGGCGGCCCGCGTACTCGGTCAGGCCGTTGGTGTTCAGGAGGCCTGTGCGGTAGTCGGTGTGGGCGTCGGCGGCCAGGCGTTGGTGGAGCTGTTCCTGTTCGCGGAGCAGGCGTTCCAGGTGGGCTCGGCGTTCGCCTGCGCGGGACAGCAGGGCGTTCACCAGGATCACGGGGACGACTAGAAGCAGAGGGCCTACCCAGTGGGAGGTCATGAGCATGCCCAGCATGGCGCCTGCGCCGAGGGTGCTCATTTCGAGCATGTTGTCGACCTTGGAACCCAGGAAGTCGAGGACCTTGGAGTTCGGGGTGACGATTTTGAACGCCACGGCGACTGTCATCACCTGGACGAACCAGTAGAGGACGGCGGTGATGGCCAGGACCAGGACGAGGCCCAGGTCGGTTGGGACGTTTCCGGTGGCGGCCAGGGAGACACCCGACAGGTGGACCAGTGCCCACGAGAGGAGGGTGGAGGCCAGCATCGAGGCGGTGCCGAAGACGAAGCGGTACGGCTGGCGGCGGGCGATCGGCTGGATCAGGATGCGCATCCAGATCGTGGCGATCACGGCCAGGCCGCCGGGGAGGGCCACGGCTGCTGCGAAGGTCCAGACCGAGGTCAGGTCGATGTGGGGGCCTGAGGCCTCGTTGCGGCGGGCCTCTTCCGCTCTGCGGACGATGGTCAGGTGAACGGTGATCGCGGCGAGGAGTGCGCCGAAGCGGAGCCAGTCGGACGGCGAGACCGTCGTGAGTTTCGTTAGCAGCCAAATGGAGGCTGCTGCCACGGCCGCTTCGAGCACGAAAAAGTACGCGATCGCACTAGGCGCAACGGTCCAAAGGTCCCAGTTGCGAATCGGAGTCAAGCCGAGTGCCCGCGATCGCCCGCGATCAGTCAAACTGTTCTTCACCACGACCCCCTACGCTCATGGCACATCATGAGCAAAGCTGCCGCTGACCAGGTCGTAGACCTACCGCGCTGCTGCTCGTCGCAACGAGGAGGTGCCTCCCATGTGCAACCGTGACTTCTGACGCCGCCTTCCTCTTCGCGACCCGACTTCAATCGCACCTCGATCATCAGGTGCCTACAGTACGGATATCGCTAATGGTGACCGTTCTGTTTCAGATTGCCACCGCCTTCGTGTCGTTGCGACCGCGTGCGCGGCGCCAGGCGATGGTGGCTTGAGTCGCCAGCAGCAGTCCGATACCGCCCGCTCCAGCGATCGTGGCCGTGATCGAGCCGATCGAATGGGCGACCACACCGGCCAGCGCCATTCCTCCGCCCTGGCTCGAGCGCAACGCCGCACGGCCAATGCCATAGGCCCTTCCGCGGTACTGATCCGGTAGCAGTCGCATCCAGGCCGAACGAGCAGGCGTGTGATAAGCCCCGCCTATACCGGCGACCACCAGCAAAACGATCGTCCACGTCAGGTTCGGGTTCAACGCGAACATGATCAACGGGGCCAGCGACAGGATCGCGAGTGGACCGATCAGCCGTTCGCGCTTCGCCGGATCCCGGACGAGACGGAAGAGCAGTGCCACACCCAGCACGTTCGCGGCGGGTTCGATGGCGAGGATCAGGCCGACCGCCCAGACGGCGTTGAGGCTCGCGGCCAGTGGGACGGCGAGTCCTTCCGGGACCATCGCGAGGCCCGCGAGCAGGCGCACGCCCAGCAGGGTCCTCAATCGCGGCTCGGACACCATCAGCGTCAGCGCGCCGCGTGGCTCGTCGTCCTTCTTCTTGCGGCCCAGGGGGTCCGCGGCCGGACGGTGCTTCACGGACACCTGCACCAAGATCGCCAGGAGGACGAACGTGCCGGCGTTGATCGCGAGCGCCACGGCCGGGTTGGTGTGGGCGACGAGGAAGCCCGCGGCGGCGAGGCCGGCCATCTGAGCTATGTCGACGGACGTGCCGAACAGTGCCACGCCGTCGTCGTAGCGGTTCGGCGGGAGAACGTGCGGGAGGCTCGCCTCCTGGGCGGCGAGGTACGGCGAGGAGATCGCCAGCACCGCCACCAGCAGCGCGATCATGGCCCAGAGCGGCATGCCCGGAATGGCCATCGTGGCCATGAGCGCCGCCTGCAACCACGCCGTCGTGACCATTACCGTGCGTCGCGGGAACCGGTCGGCGACCCAGCCGAGCAACGGGCCCGAAATCAGCGGCGGGAAGAGCGTCAGCGACCAGGTGAGCGCGGTCCAGGCAGCGGAATGTGTTCGTTCGAATACGAGCAGTGACAATGCGACCGCGGCGAGCTGGTCACCGGCTGTCGATACGGTCGAACCGATCCACATGGCGCGGAACTCACGCAAACCCACGAGGTCGCGGAGAGCGCCGCGGGTCGTCATGCGGCTCCTCGGCGGACCGCGCCCCGCGCGCGGCGAATCAGCACGTCCTGATTCGCTCTACGCCGAGTCACGTCGCCCCCGCCGGTGGTAATCAATTTCTATCGACAATCACGGTAGAAGCTGTCTGACCGTTCAACGTCTGTCCTACCACAGTGTGTACCTAAACGGAGCAGGCCAGTTACCTAAAGTAGTTACAATAGCGAAACGTGGGGCTGATCTTCTTCACAGTTGACCTCGGGTTCGCCTGATTGGACCCCAAATGGTCACAGCGTGTGTCAACCGGTGCCAAACGGGTGTCATCTGATCGGCCAACCGGTGCAACCCGCTCCGACTCCTGCCGTCAGAACCGGCAATTAGTGATCGGAGGAGAAGGTACCCGCGCTCGGGAGTGCCGCGGAATAGGCCACGCCGTTTGTCATGACAGTCACCCGCGAGCATCTGGCAACTGTGGAGATCTCCGTTTCCTGCCCGCGTTGTCTAAACCGGTTTCGCGGGCAGGAAACGATCACTAACGTCGGCGAATGGAAGCCGTTAGCGGTACGAACTAGCCGATAACGTCAGGTGAGGGTCAGCCCTTGGCCGCGATACGACGGCGGCGTGCGACCTCGGCCAGCACGACACCCGCAGCGACCGAGGCGTTGAGCGACTCGACGCCCGTGGCCATCGGGATCGACACGGTCTGGTCGCAGGTCTCCTTGACCAGACGGCCGAGACCGCGGCCCTCCGAGCCCACCACGACTACCAGCGGGCCCGTCGCGAGGTCCAGACCGTCGACGTCCACGTCGCCGTCCGCGTCGAGGCACACGATCTTCAGACCGGCCTCGGCCCAGTCACGCAGCGTGCGGGTCAGGTTGGTGGCCATCGCGATCGGCAGCTTGGCCGCCGTGCCCGCACTGGTCCGCCACGCGACCGCCGTCATCGACGCACTGCGCCGCTGCGGCAGCACCACGCCCTGCGCTCCGAACGCAGCCGCGGAACGCACGACGGCACCCAGGTTGCGAGGGTCCGTCACACCATCGAGTG
>JAVXWK010000981.1:0-2876 GCA_032230575.1 Pseudonocardiales bacterium
GCAGCTGGCCCGTCGTCCTGCGCCACATGGTCTGGCATCCGACCGAGGTCTCGATCGCGCCCGCCGGTGATGCGACCGCGTTGCGGATCACCGAGCAGGACGGGACCGTCACCCTGGTGACGATCAGCCCGGCCAGCAGCTGACGCACGACACGGCCGGGACCACCTCTGGGAACCCTCCGACCGCCGCCGGTGTAGACACGGCGGGAGACGGAGGGACGGAGAACGGATCAGCACCGACCGTGAGGACGCCGAAGTCCTGGCCCGGGTGCGCGGAGGTGACCGCGACGCGTACGCGGAGCTGGTACATCGGCATGCCCCCGTGGCGGTACGCGCCGCATCCTTGCTCGGAGCCGGGCCGGACGCGGAAGACGTCGTGCAGGAGTCGTTCATCAAGGCGTACGCCGCACTCGGGCGGTTCCGTGAGGGGGCGGCATTCCGGCCGTGGCTCCTGCAGATCGTCGCCAACGAGACCAGCAACCTGCACCGGGCCGCGGGACGCAGGGTTGCGCGGGAGCGGTCGGCGTGGGAACGGACCGTGCCGCTGCTGAGGGCAGCGGAGGCCGATGACCCCGCGGCAGCACTACTGACGCAGGAACGACATGCCCAGCTGGTGCGGGGGCTTGCTCGGCTGTCGGAGGCCCATCGGCAGGTGGTGACCTGTCGCTACCTGCTCGATCTCGACGTGGCCGAGACCGCGACGGTGCTGCGTTGGCCGCGGGGCACGGTGAAGTCGCGGCTCCATCGCGCCCTCGGCGAGTTGGCTGCGGCGCTGACGCGACTGGCGAGCGCTCCGGATCCGGACGACGCCTCGACGACGGAGGTGCGGCATGGCGCCTGACACGCAGTAC
This sequence comes from Pseudonocardiales bacterium, assembly GCA_032230575.1. Lineage (GTDB taxonomy): Bacteria > Actinomycetota > Actinomycetes > Mycobacteriales > Pseudonocardiaceae > Lentzea. Next base: position 851 of record JAVXWK010000981.1, read on the forward strand.
GACGCGTTGGCCGAAGACCTGGCCGCCCTTGGCCGCGCACTGCCACATCCCGTGCCCGGGTCGGGCTTGGCCGTCGCGGTGATGGCGCGGGTCTGCGACGCGCCCGTGCCGGTCACCAGTAGTCCGGCGCGACGTCTGCTACGGCGGATCGCGTACGCCGTCGCGGCCCGCCGCCGTCGGGCAGCGATCGTCGTCGCCGCGATCGCGCTGTCGCTGCTCGTCGCGCCTCCAGTGCGGGCGGCGGTAGGTGACTGGTTCGGCTTCGCGGGCGTCCTCGTGCGCCACGACCCTGTCCCGGAGACGTCCTCGGCCTCACCTCCCCCGACGGTCGGGACCTCTACTTCTCTGGACGCCGCCAAGAACCTGCTCGCCTTCGAGCCGGTCGTGCCCACCGAGCTGGGGCTGCCGCGAGGCGTCGAGGTCTCCGCCGACCGCAGAGTGCTGTCAATGAGCTGGGCCGGAGGGCGTGACGGCACCGTTCGGCTGGACGAGTTCGACGGACGGCTGGACTTCACGTTCGCCAAGTCGGCGCCCGGGGTGGAGTTCGCGTCGGTAGCCGGTTCCTTCGCACTCTGGTTCGACGAGCCGCACGAGGTCGTCGTACTCAACCGTGACGGCACCACCCGCATGGAAACGGCGCGGCTGGCAGGCCACACGCTGATCTGGGAGCACGGCTCCACCACTGTGCGCCTAGAGGGGGACCTCAGCCTCGCGCGCGCGATCGAGGTCGCCGAGTCCGTCAGGATCATGCCCTGACTCTGGGAACCGCGCGTCTCCTGGCGGTGTAAGAGGCGCAACAGACCGGGGAGGCCCTCATGCGCCGATGCCGCGCCGCATTTGCCGTACTCACGCTTGTGCTCTTCTCCCTGCTCGTCGCCGGGCCCGCGCAGGCCGGTGGCCCCACCAGTGTGCTGCTGGTGGTTCCCGGAGCCGGCCAGACCGCATCGCTGTACATGAGCGACGCCGACTACGGGGTGCTGGCAGGGATCGTCGGTGCCTTCGAGGCAGGTGGCGGGGTGGACCGCTCGGACGCGAGCCACGAGTCCGGCGCCCCGGTCACGGTCACCTGGCTGATCCATGACGTCCAGGTCTGGCGCGTGGACCGGATCCATCTCGGCGGCGAGGGCGGGCCGTGGATCTCCACCCAGCTCGCCACCGGTAAGGCTGCCAGCATCTGGGACAGCAAGCCTGTGTGGCACACCGCTGCCCACGGTCGGGAGCTGACGCCCCTGCTCGACCGGCTGGGGGTCAGCCCGGACCCGGGCGGGAGCGGGGGCCCGGCTGCCACCGGTGCCAACATCACAGGTGGTGGCATCGGAACCCCGATCGCGCCTCCGACGGCTGCTGCCGGAGAGCCGAAGCCGGGGCCTGACCAGGCGAGCGACGAGCAGACCGACAGCAGGTCCGGGTGGGTGTGGGGTCTCGCCGGCCTTGGCATCGGCGTCGCGTTCACGATGGCTGCGGTGCGACGAGGTCTCCTTTCTCGGCCGATGAGGAGCAGGCTCGCGACTGCGGAGCCATCGGACGGTCCGGTTGACGAGATGCGCGACTCGGATCCCGGTCACGACAGCCAGCTGACCTGGTCACCGACCGACGAGCTCTCCTGGCCGGTACAGCGCAGGTGACGCCGACTGGTTGCCAGCCCACCACAGCGTTTGCGGATGCGGCCTCCGGGAACCGGGACGCATGGCCGCGTTGGCGCCGGAGGAGCAGGTACGCGTACCCGTGCTGGTAGCGGACTGGCTCTCGGCCGCGTTCGTGCACTGGCCGGTCGATGCTGCAGCTGTGCAGGCGATGCTTCCCCCGGGCCTCACGGTCGACCTCTACGACGGCCAGGCATGGCTCACGATCACGCCGTTGCGCATGGCCGACGTCGGTGCGCCGTACCTTGGCGCCCTCCCGAGACTGACGTTCGCCGAGACCAACTTCCGGACCTATGTCCGCGCAGCGAACGAGCGCGACGGCATCTACTTCCTCAGGATCGAGGCGGCGAGCGCGCTGTTCACCACGGCCGCCCGCGCCGCAG
>JAVXWK010001025.1:0-6715 GCA_032230575.1 Pseudonocardiales bacterium
TCCGGCGCCAAGGCCCGCCAGGCCAAGTCCAAGGCGCGTCTCGACCGCTACGAGGAGATGGCGGCCGAGGCGGAGAAGACCCGCAAGCTCGACTTCGAGGAGATCCAGATCCCGCCGGGCCCGCGTCTGGGCAACGTCGTGGTCGAGGCCGAGAAGCTGAAGAAGGGCTTCGGCGACCGGGTGCTGATCGACGGCCTGTCGTTCACGTTGCCGCGCAACGGCATCGTGGGTGTCATCGGCCCGAACGGTGTCGGCAAGACGACGCTGTTCAAGACCATCGTGGGTCTCGAGAAGCCGGACGCCGGCGACGTGAAGGTCGGCGAGACGGTGCTGCTGTCCTACGTCGACCAGAACCGCGGTGGCATCGACCCGAAGAAGAACGTGTGGGAGGTCGTGTCCGGCGGACTCGACTACATCCACGTCGGCAACGTCGAGATGCCGTCGCGCGCGTACGTCAGCGCGTTCGGCTTCAAGGGCCCGGACCAGCAGAAGCCCGCGGGCGTGCTGTCGGGTGGTGAGCGCAACCGCCTGAACCTCGCGCTCACGCTCAAGCTCGGCGGCAACCTGATCCTGCTGGACGAGCCGACGAACGACCTGGACGTCGAGACCCTCGGCTCGCTGGAGAACGCTCTCGAGCAGTTCCCCGGCTGCGCCGTCGTGATCTCCCACGACCGGTGGTTCCTCGACCGCGTCGCCACGCACATCCTCGCGTGGGAGGGCACGGACGAGGACCCGTCGAAGTGGTACTGGTTCGAGGGCAACTTCGAGGGCTACGAGAAGAACAAGCTCGAGCGCCTGGGTGCCGACGCGGCCCGCCCGCACCGAGTCACGTACCGCAAGCTGACACGGGACTGAGAGGGCAACGGCGACGTCGTGGCGGCGAGGGGCGAGACGCAGGCGAACGTCGAGGTGAGCACGCTGGTCGTGCCCGCCTGGATGCTGCGTTGGCGGGCACCGGAACTCGCTCTGGTGCTCGGTGAGCGTGCGGTTGCGCTCGCTTCCACCCGCCGCGACGAGGCCGACCGGCTCCGCGCCGAGTCGCTGGTGGTCTTCGCGGGCAACCGCGTGGGCCGCGGCGTCCGCATCGCCGACAGGGCGATCGACGCGCTGAAGGCGGCCGAGGCCGCCGGTGAACACGAGACCGCGTGGCTGCTGCGGGTGGAGCTCGCGGCGTGCGCGCGGTCCGTGGGCGCACCGCTCACGGGCTTCGCCGCGGTGACGCCCGTGCTGGAAGCGCCGGACGTGCCCGCGGAACTGCGGGCCTCCGCCCTGGTGCAGGCCAGCGAATGCCTCGTCACGGTCGGCCGCGGCGACGAGCCCACGCGGGCGCTCGCCGAGGCGGACCAGCTCTACGTCGCGGACACGACGCTCGACGACGACACCCGCCTGCTGCTGCGCGGCCTGATCCGCGCGGTGCAGGCGGCCCAGCACCGCCGGTGGGGCGACATAGCCGCCGCCATCGGCGCCGCGCGCGAAGGCCTCGACCTGCTCGGCAGGTTCGCCGATCCGTCGGCGGACAGCGGCCAGGGCATGGGCCGGCTCACGCTGGAACTGGTGCTGGCGTTGATGGACGCGAACCGCCTGCTCGACGCGAGCGAGGTCGGCGCACCGCTGCTCGACCGCCCGGTGCGCGCCCCGTCGGCCTCCACCTCGGGCTGGCTGCGCCTGGCTCTCGCGACGCGCGTCCATCTGCCCGCGGGCCGCGTGGCGCTCGCTCGCGAGATGCTGCGCGAGGCCGCGGCCAGCGCCGAACGCCACCAGCTCGACACGTTGCTGGCGGAAAGCCTGCTGGCGCTGGCCCACGTGCACGAGGTGTCCGGCGAACTGGCCGACGCGCTGACGAACCTGCGCGCCGCCCACGCCGCCGAACGCCGCAGAGCCCGCGCCGTCTACGCGGTGCGCGCCAGACTCGCGGCCGAGTTCTCCGGCGTCCACCGACAGCCCGCGGATCTGCACCAGCAGCTGGCGAGCCTGCTCCGCCCGGTCGAGGGCATGCAGATCGTGGCCGACGGCATCCTGTCCGCCGCTTTGAAGCAACAGCTCCGCACGTGGCGCCCGGTCCAGGTCCGCAAGGGCGACGGCCTGAAGGTCAAGCGTGTGCGCAGAGCTGCCGAAGACATGACCGTGGAGGGTTTGTCCGCGGCACGCCAGCACGCCGCCGAGCGGTGGCGCACTGTCCAGCCGTTCGGCGAACCCGACGACAAGACACCGGAACCCTTGGAACCCCCACCTCCTCCTGTGCCTTCTTCCGACCGCACAGTCCCCGCCTCAGGTCTGATCGCCTCCGCCGGCGCCATGGTGAGCGGCCGCCGCCGCGCAGCCCGGGTAGCCGCGGGCGAGATCGACGAAGACCAGCCGTCCACCGTCGCCGAGACTCCCGCGCCAGAACCTGCGGCCCCGCAGCTGAGCCCGGACCAGGAACGCAAGCGCAAGGTCGAAGAACAGCTCATGGAGCTGCAGCGCGAGGCCCGCCGCCAGATCGAGGCGGAACGCCAGGTTCGCGCTGAACAACGCGCCCGGGCACAACGCGAGGCGGCGGAAGAATCGGCCCGTCAGGAAGCCGCTCGCCAAGCCGCCGAACGCGAAGCCGCAGCCCGTGAAGCCGCGGCTCGCGAGGAACTGGCCCGCGAAGCCGCCGCCCGTGAAGTCGCGGAACGCGAGGCCGCCGCCCGCGAGGAAGCGGCTCGCAGAGAAGCCGCTGCCCACGACGAGGCCTCCAGAGCCCAGCCGGAAAGCGTCCTGGAGATGCTCAAGGCCCAGGGCCTGCGAGCAGGCGGCCGCCGCCGTGCCCGAGACGACGAGGCACCCACGAGCACGGACACCCCGTCGTGGCGAGTAGAACCGCCGTCCCGCCTGCGCCAGGACGACCCGGCCCCGCAACCCTCCTTCGGCGGCCAGGACCACCCGGACGCCCCGAGCTACTTCGCCGATCCGAGCACGCCGGACGCCCCGTCCCGCTCGGGCCTGGCAGCAGCGTTCTCGCGCCCGCCGGCCGCTCCGGACTTCGGCCCCCACCTGGACGACCCGCCCCCGGCCTACCCGCTCCACACCCCGGCCGCGGGTTTCCCAACGACTCCGGCCGACGAGCGCACCCTCCCGGAGCGCGACTACACCAACCTCGACTTCACCGGTCAGCAGTGGGCAACGTCCTCGATCCCGTCCCCTGAACCAGACCCGGACCCGGACCACAAGCCGCTCCCACCGCTCCCGGACCCGGTCCCGTCGGTGCCGGTCCCCGACGAGATCCCGCCGTCACCGGAACCGGACCTGCTGTCGAGCACTTTCCTGAGCGCGGCGGACGTCGAGGACGACCCCGTCGACGTCCCCACCACCCCGGTCCGCCTGCCCGCACCTCCCGGCCAGACCGCTCCCGGCCAACCAGGCTTCGGCCCTCAGCAGGGTTTCGGCGCCGAAACGGGTTTCGGTGCGAGGCCAGGGTTCGGCACTGATCCGGGCTCCGCGGGCGAGCGAGGCTTCGGTGGTGAGCCCGTCTCGGGGAACGAGCACGGGTTCGGCGGTCAGCCCAGCACCGGCGGACAGCCGACGTTCGGCAGTCAGTCCGGGTTCGGCGGCCAGCCGACCTTCGGGACGCAGACCAGTTTCGGCACCCAGAGCTTCGGCACGCAGAACTTCGGTTCCCAACCCGCCTTCGGCGCTCAGACGGGGTTCGGCACCCAGCCCGACTCGTCCCCGCAGGCCGATCCGACGTCGTCCAGCCAGGGTGCTCAGCCGGATCCGGGCGGCTGGGCCAACTTCGAGATCGGTGACGACTTCGACGTCGACCCCATCGTGACCATGTCGGTCCGGGAGTCCGGCGAGCCGGCCGTGGATGCCGGATTCGGCGTGACGGCTGCTGGTCCGGCGTCCGGCTCGGCCGCGTCCGACGACACCGGCACTGGCTTCGACCCGGCAACGTCCGCTGTCGACTCGCCTCCGCAGTACGACTTCTTCGCCACGGAACCCGAGACATCACCTGAACCGGGCTCTGCGGCTCCGGCCCAATCCGAGATCGTCGCGCCGGATGCTGCCGCGCCGACCGCGTACGAGGCCGCGGGCATGGTCCAGCCCGCCGAGGCGAAGGACGAGCCTGGTGCGTGGACGGGCCGCCCGAGCAGCCGCCGCAAGCCCAGCGACCTGAGCCTCGCCGACCTGCTGGCGGAAGCACTGGTCGCCTACGAGACCGGTCGCCGCTCCGACGAGGAACAGCTGGGCGCCACCGACCTGACCGTCCCGGAATGGTCGGCCTCCGAACCCGAGCAGCCGCCCAGCACCGACTCGCTCCTCAGCCCCGGCCGGCCCGCGAGTTCGCCACAGCCGGAGCCGACTGCTGAGACAGGCTCGGGTGCCGACTTCCTCTTTCGTGCCGGGGAGTCGTTCGGTTCCCGGCAGGCGCAGGAGTCCGGCACGGGATCGGGGGCAGGAACCGACTCCCTGGTTCACCCGGGGGACGCGTTCAGCTCCCAGCAGTCGCCGGAGTCCGCCACGGGATCCGGGTCGGGCGCAGACTTCCGGGTGCGTCCGGGCGAGGCGTCTGGTTCCCGAGAGGCGCTGGAACCCACGACAGGATCTGGGGCAGGCGCTGACTTCGTGGTTCGTCCGGGGGAGTCGTTCGCCTCCCATCGGGCGCCGGAATCCGCCACGGGATCCGAAGCAGGCGCTGACTCTCCCTTTCGGTCTGGTCAGTCCTTCGGTTCCCGAGAGGCGCCGGAGTCGACCGGGGAAGCGGCGCCGGGCGCGGACTCGCTGTTTCAACCGGGGCCGTCGTTCGGTTCCCAGCAGTTCCCGGCGACCCACGAAGGCCGGTCGAGCCTGGAGTCGGCCTTCGGTTCGGGACAGTCGTTCGAGACACCGCAGCCCGCCGCAAGTTCCCTGTTCAACCCGAGCCAGTCGTTCGGCTCGCAGTCACCCGCCGCCGAGCCCGCAGAGCGGACAGCGGAGTCCGAGCAGGAAAGGACCGGCCCGATCGTCCCCGTGGGCGCCGCGCCCGACAGCGAGACGACCGGCCCGATCCGTCCGGTTTCGCCGGATGGCCCACCTGGCTGGACGTTGCCCGGTACCTGAGCAGTGCTCGGACCAGGCACCGCGGCGCGCCGGGGTGGTCAGCACCACACCTCAAGCCTTGCCCAAGCCATCCACGCCGGCGACCCGCCCGCCAGACCCGAGGTGGGCGGGTGGAGCGGGTGCGCGGTGTCGGGCCGGTGTGCTGCGGAAGAGTGGTCGCCTGGTCTGGCCGGGCGGCCGAACTGGGTGGTGGGCTCGAGTGCCCATCATGCGAAATGTGTTGGAGCCACTGATGATGTGACTCGATTCAGCCCACGATTCAGTGGTCCGTCAGTGCCCCTCCCGTTGCCGGTGACGGCCCCCACCCCATCTAGGGTGGGGTCGGACCCGGCACACAGAGGTGCCGGATAGCGTGGAGTCGCCTGAAGATGACCTCGACTGGAGCCCCGACCCGTACCGATGACGCCTCCGCGGCCCCGACCGCGGACGGTGGAAGTCGACCGGCCAGTCCTGAGCAGGTCCGTGACGAGCTGATCGAACGGGCCGCCGCCAATGCCCCCGAACTCGCTGATCTGATCCGCCTCTTCTACCGGCACGTGCCCGCCGAGGAAGTCAACGACGACGACCCGGTGGACCTGGTCGGAGCGGTGCGGTCGAACTACCAGCTCGCCGAGAGCCGCGTTCCCGGACGCGCCGCGGTGCGCATCCTGAACCCGACACGGTCCACCGACGGGTGGCAGTGTCCGGTCACCGTGGTCCAGGTCGTCACGGACGACATGCCGTACCTCGTGGACTCGGTCGCGTCCGAGCTCACGCGTGGTGGCGTGCAGGTGCAGCGCGTTGTGCACCCCATCGTCGTCGTGCGGCGTGACCCGGTGACGGGTGAGCGCACCGAGGTGCTGCCCACGGCCGACCCGGCCGACCCGCCCGGCGACGCGCTGGCGGAGTCGTGGATGAACATCGAGGTCGACCTCATCACGGACGCCGATCGGGCGCGTGAGCTGGAGACCCGGCTGCTGACGGTGCTGACCGACGTCCGCGAGGTCGTCGAGGACACCGACCGCATGGTCACCACGGCGACGCAGCTCGCCGACGAGCTGGAGAAGGACTCGTCCGAGGCCACCACGGACGCCGCCAAGCTCCTCCAGTGGCTCGCGGACGGGCACTTCACGTTCATGGGCTACCGGCAGTACGAGCTGGTGCAGGACGACGGCGAACCGGCGCTGCGGGCCGTGCTCGCGAGCGGTCTCGGCGTGCTGCGCCAGGACAGCCTCGCGGCGCGCAGCCTGACCGCCGGGCCGGACAACGGCGCGCAGGCGCTCAGCCCCGAGCTGCTCGTGCTGACCCAGGCGAGCGCGCAGAGCAGCGTGCACCGCAGCGTCTACCCCTACTACGTGGGCGTGAAGACGTTCGACGCCGAGGGCAACGTCTCCGGCGAGCACCGGTTCCTGGGCATCTTCAGCACCACGGCGCTGCACGAGGACGTGCTCGACATCCCGGTGATCGAGCGCCGCGTGCGCGACGTGATCCACCGCGCCGGCTTCCCGCTGCAGTCCTACTCGGGCCAGCGGATGCTCGAGGTGATCCAGAACTACCCGCGCACCGAGCTGTTCTCGGTCGACGCCGACACGCTGTACCAGACCACGACGGGTGTCATCGCCCTCGCGGAACGGCGGCGGTTGCGGCTGTTCCTGCGCCGCGACCCGTTCGGCCG
>JAVXWK010001038.1:0-25958 GCA_032230575.1 Pseudonocardiales bacterium
CGAGGCGTTGGACTACTTCCGGCTCGGCCAGCTCGCGGCGGCGCGGCCGGGCAACGAGATCGCGGCCAGCATTCTGTCGGTGAACTCGGCGTGGGCCCATGCCAAGCACGGGGCCGCCGAACAGGCACTCGCCGAGCTCGACCGCGGCCGGGACCAGTTCGCGACCGCCGACCACACCCAGGTGCCCGACTGGGCCAGGTTCTTCACCACGACCGACATGTCAGCCGTGGCCGGCGCCGTGCACACGGATCTCGCCCGAACGGTGAGCCCGCGCCACACCCGAATCGCGATTCCGTTGCTCATCGAAGCGATCGACGACTACGACGACGGCATGACCCGCAGCCGTGCGTTCAGCCTCGTCATGCTGTCGATCAACCACCTGCTCGACGGAGACCTCGACATCGGCGTCGACATCGGATTCCGCGCGCTGGCGTCCGCCGAGACCCTGGCCTCGACACGAGTCCGCGATCGCATCCGTCCGCTCGGGCGGCAAGCGGAACGGCACGTCTCCCACGCCGGCGCGCGGGAACTGGCCGCGCGCATCGCCACTTACGCCACCACCGGTCCGTAAACACCGATGCGGTCGCCCGTCCACGTATTTTATGTCATGGGGAATCGGCATAAGATTCTCAAGAGACCGCAATTCACGACAGCGCCGTTCGAGTCACCGAGGTGTACGGCGACATCTCGGAGGAGCAGGTTATGAGTTGTTTCTCAAGACCTCGGCAGCGCGTTAGGCGCGAGCCGAGGTTTTTTGTGCGACAATTCGCTCCAGGAATAGAAGTAGTCATGCGAAAGCTCCGCACGACCATCCACGCCCTGATCGGGACCGTCGTCGTCATCGGGGTGACTGTCGTCACCCCGGCGGCACAGGCCATCACCATCCCCGTGGCGTGCAGCGAGAACGCTCTCGTCGACGCGGTGAACCTCGCCAACTCCACGACTGCGACGGACACCCTCGTTCTGGCGAGCGGCTGCACCTACGGTCTGACCTCGCCCCATGGCGGCCTGGCCACCATCACCCAGACCGCCGTGTCCGGGAATCTCGCGCTGCTCACCGCGGGGGGCGTCTACCGCAACGGCGGAACCATGACCACGACCAACTCGCCGATCAGCGCCGACACACCGAACAACTGCGTCGGCAGCACCCCGGCAGTGCCCAACTGCACCGGGCAGTCAGATCCGGAACGGACGTGCGGGCTTCCCCGTGGGACGGCGTGGCCGCCGAGCACAACCATCCACAAAGGACTGATAGTCGCATGAACGAAAGCTCGGACGACACCGCTGTCGTCGCCCTGCACCTCGCCACCGGCTTCCTCGCGTCAGAACGCGGATGGGTCGTGGAACGCCTCGCCGCGCTCGGTTCGCGACTTCGGACGTTCCGCGACGACCAGATCGATCTGGAAATCAGCGTGAAGGACCGCCAGGGCGTCGAGCAGCGAGTCACCCTCGAATGCTGGATCAACCGCACTCCCCGCGTGCATCTGGTCGCCACGTCGTCGGAGCGCGACCTGCCAGGGGCGCTCAACGAGGTACACGACGAACTCGTCCGTCAGGTCGACGAGGCCAAGACCCGGACTGAACCACGCGGCAACCGCGCGCTGAGGTCTGTGCCCCGGCTGCCCGAGCACGAATAGCGCCCGAGGTCAGGACGCGTTCCTCCTTCTGGGCGTCGGCATCCGTGGAACACCTGATCTCGGCGCGCGTCCGCCCGCTTGGCAGGCCGCCTGGGGCTAGGCTTTGTTCGCACGAGATCACAATGGCGAGGAGTGACCAGCATGGGCACGAATCGGCATCTCGACATGCTCGTGGTGATCAATGAGATCGCCAGAGCGGACCAGGAGCCCATGGGTGTCCGTCATGTTTGTCTTGCGTGCCGGGCCGGGCTGAACGCGGCCGGCGTGGGGGTCTATCTGGCCGGTGCCGCGCAACCGCTCGAGGTCGTCGGGAAGGCGGGCGACGAGATGGCCGAGCTGCAGGTGACGATGGGTGAGGGGCCCACATCGGAGGCTCTGCGGCAGAACCAGCCGGTGTTGGTGCCCGACCTGGCGAACGGGTGGAGTGCGCAGCGCTGGCCCGCGTTCGCCCCGGCCGCCGTCGCGGCGGGGCTGGCGGCGGTGTTCGTGATCCCCCTGACGATGGGGGCGATCGCGCTGGGCGCCTTGGAGATCTGCCGGGATGTCGACGGCCCGTTGTCGCCGGATGAGCTCGCGGACGCGCTGCTGTTCGCGGACACGGCGACAGCGCTGTTGCTCGGCCGGTCCGCGGCGCTGAACGGCCCCGCGGCGCTGAACGGCGGTGATCTGTGGGGTACTGAGCCGGAGCGGCGCTGGGCCGTGGTGCACCAGGCCACCGGCATGGTGTCGGTGCAGCTGGACACCGATCTCGGTGAGGCGTTCCTGCGGTTGCGGGCGCACGCGTATCTCACCGGCCTGCGTCTGTCGGAGGTGGCCGCCGACGTGGTCGCGCGCAGACTGAGATTCACCCCGGACACCAACCATGAGAGACAGAGGTGAGTCACGTGTTGGACCGGCGGATCACTCAGACCTTCGTGGAGCTGGCGGACACGCTCGTGTTGCGGTTCGACGCCATCGACTTCCTGCACACCTTGACCGAGCGCTGCGTCGAGTTGCTGGAGGTGGACGCGGTCGGAATTCTGCTTGCCGATCAGCGCGGTGCGCTGAACCTGGTGGCGGCGTCCACTGAGCAGGCCCGGATGCTGGAGCTGTTCCAGCTGCAGGACGAGGAGGGCCCCTGCCTGGACTGCTTCCGCACCGGGCAGCCGGTGGAGTGTGCCGACCTGGACCAGGAGCCGCAGCGCTGGCCCCGGTTCACGGTCGCGGCACGTGAGCAGGGATTCTCCGCTGTTCACGCGGTGCCGATGCGACTGCGCGAGCAGATCGTCGGCGCGCTGAACCTGTTCCGGACCTCGCCCGGCGCCATCCAGGAGGACGCGGTCGAGCTGGCCCAGTCCTTCGCCAACGTCGCGACGATCAGCATCCTGCAGGTCCGGGCGCTGCGGCACAGCGAGATGGTCACCGAACAGCTGCAGAACGCGCTCAACAGCCGCATCGTCATCGAGCAGGCGAAGGGCATCCTGACCGAGCGCCTGCAGATCGGTGTCGCGGACGCGTTCTCGCTGATGCGGACCTACGCCCGCAACAGCAACCAGCTGCTGTCGGACGTCGCGAACCAGGTGATCGCGCGATCGCCGGGGGTCGCCGAACTGATGAGGGCCGCCAAAGCCTGACACCGTAGAGAGGCGCCGCACCGCCCACGGGCGTAAGTTCGGCGGTACCGAGAGCACTTCGCGGAAGCCGGACCGGCGCCGTTCTCGGCGTTCCCCGTGAACGGTTGTCCGCCGAGCGGGACGGGAGTGGTCGGCTTGCTGCCGAACCAGCGCGCCTACAAGGTTCCTGTGCGGACCATCCTCGCGACCATCGGGCTGACCCTGGCCACAGTTGTGGCCGTGGTGTTCGTCATGCAGGTCCAGCGAGTGCTCGTGTGGATGCTCATCGCGGCCGTCTTCACCGTCGCGCTCTACCCGGCGGTGAACTGGCTGCAGAGCCATGTGAGGTGGTGCCGCCGCTCGCTGGCGACGCTGATCGTGTTCCTCGTGGTCTTCCTGGCGTTCGGCGGTGTGCTCACGCTCTTCGCCATCCCGCTGGCCGAGCAGGGCACGCAGCTGGCGACCCGGTTGCCGGACATGATCGCGGACGCACGTGGCGGCAGAGGCCCTGTCGGGATCTTGCTGGAGCGCACGAACGCGCTGGAGTTCGCCCGTGACAACGAAGAGCGCATCCGGCAGTTCGCCACCGGCCTCGGCACCCCGGCGCTGAACCTGCTGCGCAGCGCGGTCACCGGAATCGTCGCAACGATCTCCGTCTTCGTGCTCGCCTACCTCGCGGTGCTGCAAGGCCCCAAGGTGGTCGACGGGACGCTCGCGCTGTTCCCGCCGCACCGCGCGGAACGCATCCACCGGGTCGGCCGCGAGTGCGCGAAGACCATCACCGGCTACATCTCCGGCAACCTGCTCATCAGCGCGATCTGCGGCGTGCTCACCTACATCGTGCTCAAGATCTTCGGAGTGCCGTTCGCCGAGCTGATCGCGGTCTTCGTCGCGATCGCCGACCTGATCCCCCTGATCGGCGCCACCCTCGGCGCGGTCGTCGCCGGCATCGCCGCGCTCATCCACTCGCTGCCCGCCGCCATCACCGTGGTCATCTTCTTCGTCGTCTACCAGCAGCTGGAAAACCACCTGCTGCAACCAGTGATCTTCTCCAGGACGGTCAAGCTCAACCCGTTGACCGTGCTCGTCGCCTTGCTGCTGGCGACCGAACTCGCCGGAATACTCGGCGCACTGCTCGCCATCCCGGTCGCCGGCGTCATCCAGGTCGTCCTGCGTGACATCTGGAACCACCGCGCCGCAGCGCCGCACGCCCGACCTGATGGGTCAAAGCCAGCCGCGACGCCGGAACACCAGGTACAGGCCGGTGCAGACCAGAGCCATGAGCAGCAGCGCGAACGGGTATCCCCACACCCAGCCCAGCTCGGGCATGTGGCGGAAGTTCATCCCGTAGATCGTGCCGATCAGGGTGGGAGCGAACAGGATCGCCGCCCATGAGGAAATCCTCTTGATCTGCTCGTTCTGCGCGTTGCTGGCTTCGGCCAGACGTCGCATCTCCTCGTTCTGCGCCTGGGTGACCAGAGTGGTGTTGACGGTGAGGATGTCGGCGAGCATGCCGCGGAAGCCGTCGGCCTGCTCGACCACGACGGTGGCGTGGTCGGCCACGTCGAGCAGGTGCCGCCGCAGTTCCTCGTCGATGTCGTACTTGGCGAACCCGGCCGAGAGGCTGTCGAGGATCGTGAGGAGCGGGCGGGTGGCGCGTTGGAACTCCATCACCTCACGGGACAGCTCGTAGATTCGCCGGGAGGCGTTCGGGTCGCGGCTGAACACCTCGGTCTCGATCTCTTCGATGTCGTTTCGCAGGCCGGACACCACGGGTGTGTAGCCGTCGACCACTGCGTCCAGCACGGCGTACAGCACTGCCTCGGGGCCCAGCCGCAGCAGGTGGGGCTGGTTCTCCAACCGCCGCCGCACGCCGGCCAGGTCCGGTGTGTCGTTGTGCCGCACGGTGAGCACGAAATTGGGACCCACGAACAGGTGCAGCTCACCGAACTCGACCCGCTCGGTGTCATCGCGGTAGTCGGCCGAGCGCAGTACCACGAACAGGGTGTCGCCGTAGCGTTCCAGTTTCGGGCGCTGATGGGCTGTGATGGCGTCCTCTACCGCCAGGTCGTGCAGCCCGAGCTGGCCGGCCGCGTCCAACAGTTGTGCCTCGGCTGGTCGGTACAGGCCGATCCAGGCCATGCTGCCGGCTTGCCGCTCCAGCATTCGGAAGGTGTCGGCCAGCGTGGCCGGCGACGCGGCATGCCGCCCGTCCAGGTAGACGACGTTGTTGATGATGCTGGTTTCTGAGGTCACGCCGGGGATGGCGCACGGTGCCCCGCGCGTGGCCGCGGCAGGATGCCGTCATCGTCAAGGGACCCACCGATGCTCTGCGCGGCGACCTCGCTCATGCGCAGCCGGGCGTGGGCGAGGTCGGGGCAGACGTCGAACACGCTGTCCAGTCCGGTGATCGTCAGTGGCAGCAGCACCACTCGTGTGCGGGCGACCAGACACATCCTGATGCCCGCGGTCTCCGCTGCTCGCCTGGCAGCGACCAGGACGGTGATACCGGCCGCACCGAAGAAACTCACTTCGGTGAGGTCTACCGCCAACTGTGGGCAAGTGGGTCGCAACTGCTCGAGGAGACGATCACGCAGCAGCGGGCTGGTGGACGAGTCCACCTCGCCGCACACCGCGAGTACGACCACGTCGGGCGGGGCCGGGCACACCGTGACAGTCAGAACCTCCCCATCCGGCTGGAAGTCTGGCCGGACAGCAGCTGCGCGTGCCGGATGGTCTGCCGGCACGCGCTGGAGGAGGGGCGTCATGGGCACATCTCCTCGAGCGGGCAGGTTGTGGCTGCCCGTTGCTTGTGAGGCGGATGGTCGAGCGCACCGCCGAGGCCCAGTCGCGCTCATCGAAGATCCAGATCACTCTGGCCGAATTGTCGATCTGGCCGTGCGACACGTCGTGCCGGGTGGGGCGGATCGCCCGCGGCCGGAGGTTCACGGCCACAGCAGTCACGTGACTGTCTCATTAGGACTGTCTGGAAGGGCTGCGCTGTGTCCCTGGTCGTGAGCGCGCGGATCCGGTCGATCATCAGTTCGGCTTCCGCCGCGCTGAACAGGCCCAGCCCGGTCGCGTGCTGGATGGACGCGACCGTGCTCTGGTGGGGTTCCGCGATCTCCGCGACCGTCGTGGTAGCGGGAAGCTGATCGAGATGCGCCATGGGAATCCCCCCGGTCGGATGCCGTCATGCCGGGGTCCAGGGCACTTTCTGGGAACGATACTCCCTTGTCCGGACAACGGTCGATCATCGCGTGCACCACCGCTGGTACGCCTTGAGGCGTCGACCGGAGTTCGCCACTCGAAGTTGTGTGGTGTGGAGGTCGCCGCCTTCGATCTCACGAAGAAGCTCGTTCGCATGGCCGCCGCCACCACGCGAGTCATCGCTGGAGGAAAGGCGGTGAAGGTTTCAGGCACGAGTCAGAAGAGCCGTCGGCTGCTCGCGCTGGACACCGAGAATCGGGCTCGCCCGCGACGGCCGCAAGATCAGCCCTGTGGGCGGTCCGGGCGGCGGCGTTCCCAGGCCAGCAGAATGTGCTGGGACATCGCCTGCTCCGCTCCTGCCTCGTCCTGGTCCTTGATGCACTCGAAAATCGCGTGGTGCTCGTCGTTGCTGAGCCGGCATTCCGCCGACGTCGGGTCGCCGGAGTAGCGATAGCTCTTGCGTGCCTCGGCGTGCACGGTGCGCACGATCGACCTGGACAACTGGTTGCCGGACGCGCGCATGATGCGGTCGTGGAAGGCGACGTCCGTCTCGAGGAAACTGGCCTGCTCGTCGACCTGGCTGTCGAGCAGAGCGAGAAGGGCGGCCATCTCGGCGATGTCAGTGCTGTTCGCATTCCTGGCCGCTTGGGCGGCCATCGGGGCCTCCAGTCGTGCGCGCATGTCCACCAGCTGGTTCAGCAGCTTCAGCTGGGTGTCGTGTCGAACGGCCGCGGCGAGGACGATCGGGTCGAGCAAGAGCCAGTTGTCCTCCTCGGTGACCGTGGTTCCCGAGCCTTGGCGTGCCAGCGCGAGCCCTTTGTCTTCGAGGCTCTTGACGGCCTCACGCATGGTGATCCGGCTGACCCCGAAGATCTCGCACAACGTCGGTTCGGAGGGGAGTTGTGAGCCCACCGGCAACTGCCCGGAGATGACCTGGTCGACGAGCGCCTCGATCACCGGGAGGGCGAGCCTGGCCGGCCGCCGGGGGAAGGGCGCCAGCCGGCCTGTCGGGGCGGCCTTGCTTCCTCGTGCGCTGGTCACTGGGTTCCCGTCCGCAGGCGAAGTCTGAAGTACGACGAGTGTATTCCCGGAAGTCAGCAGACGCCAGTCGTCATATGACTGTTGACGTCAGTCGTATGACGACTTACGGTTCGGCACTCGTAGCGGGCGCGTCCCACTCCAACGAAGGAGTCCTCAATGCGGCCAATGGATACCAGCGGGAGACGCCGACTCGTGGCGGTGTCCGCTGCGTTGCTGATGGCCGGCAGTGGCATCGGGGCCAGTCCCGCCACGGCAGCCGGCCCGGAGACGATCTACGTCTCACCGCAGGGAAGAGGTGCGGCTTGCAAAGTCCACGCACCCTGCACGATCGGCGCTGGGCAAGAAGCGGCACGACGCGCTGCGGCAGCCGGCCGGAACGTGGCCGTGGTGGTGGGTGCGGGCCGCTACCAGCTGACCACGCCCCTGGTTTTCGACTCGAGGGACTCCGGGGCCGCTGGGCGGACCGTGAGCTGGAAGGCGGCTCCTGGCGCGCGTCCGGTCTTCACCGGAGCTCGTCCGGTGACCGGGTGGAGCCTGAGCGACGGGTCGAACGGTGTCTTCGCCGCCAAGGTCGGCACCGGATTCGACAGCCGTCAGCTGTACGTGAACGGCAAACTTGCCCCGCGTGCCCAGGTCGCGGTCGCGGCGGCGGCGATCACCCTGAACTCCACGGGCTTCGTGGTGAACGACCCGGCGCTGGCCGAGCAACTCCGTCAGGTGCGTGATCCGTCCGCAATGGACTTCCGTGCCGTGGGGTCCTTCACCGATCGGTACACGCCGGTTGCGAGCATCAGCGGCAACCAGGTGACGCTGGCCCAGCCGGCGTGGGACAACAACACCTTCGGTTGGGACACCGTGCAGTCCCCGTTCCGTGCGGCGCAGTTTTCGCTGCAGAACGCTCCGCAGCTCCTGAGCGAGGGGGAGTGGTATCTGGACGGCACCGCGGGCGTGCTCCACTACAAGCCGGCCGCGGGTGAGGACATCCGGCGGTTGGACGTGCAGCTGCCACGCCTGGAGTCGCTGCTGCAAGTGGCGGGCACGCTGGACAAGCCGGTGCGCAACCTGGAGTTCAGCGGCCTGACGTTCACCGGGACGTCCTGGCTCTTTCCCAACAGCGACAACGGATACGCGGCCAGCCAGACCGGTGCCGTGCTGCCCGGCGCGCAGCCGACCCGGCCGGCGGACGCGTTCTCCACGTGCGCGACTGGCTGTCGCGGGTACGAAGGCACCCGCCAGAACGTGCGGCTGATCTCGGGCGCTGTGCAGATCTCGGCGGCCACCAACGTTTCCCTGCGTGACAACACGTTCACCAACCTGGGATCGGACGCGCTCGGCATCGGCAACGACGCCGCGTCCAACGGTTCCGGTGCCGGGCTCGCCGCGCAGGACATCACGGTCACCGGGAACACCTTCGCCCACAACGCCGGCGGCGGCATCATCATCGGCGGGGTCGGTGCGGACGCACACCATCCGTCAGACGCACGGATGACGAACAAGAACATCGTCGTGACGAACAACTCGGTGCACGACACCGCCATCGACTATCAGGAACAGGCCGGCATCTTCGCCACCTTCGTCAGCGGTCTCACCATCGCGCACAACGAGGTCTACAACCAGCCGTACTCGGGCATCAACGTGGGCTGGGGCTGGGGGATGATGGACGCCGGCGGCAGCGGCACCTACGCGGCCCGCGGCACCTACGACTACTTCCCGCCCTACCAGACGCCCACGACGCTGAACAACGTGCGCGTCAGCCAGAACTACCTGTACAACGTGATCACCTTGATGAACGACGGGGCCTGCGTCTACACGCTGTCGGCCATGCCCGGCTCGTCGATCGACGGCAACTTCTGCCGGGACAGCACCGCGCCCACCTCTCCCTACTCCTTCGGTCTCTACCTGGACGAGGGTTCACGGTTCATCAACGTCACCAACAACGTGTTCGTTCGTACGCGGTTCGCCCTGCACACCAACGCTCCCAAGGACGGCAGCAACGGCGACCTGCACGATGACACCAACTACGCCTCTGCGGACATCGCGGGCAGCGACCTCGCCAATGCGCCACGCAGCAGCTCCACCAACGTGATCGCGCTGGGCACGGACTTCCCACCGGCGGCCAACCGGATCATGTACCAGTCCGGCCTGGAAGGACCACTGCGATCGACGGCGGATCCGCAGCGCCCGCCACTGGGGGCCGCCGCCTCGGCTGCTGACCCGGAGCTGGCGGTGAACGCGTCGACGACGATCACTGCGCCACTGTCCAATTTCGACACGAAGCGCAGTCTGACCTTCCTGACCGCCGCCCTCACCGGACCGAAGGGCTGGAAAACCAGGACGACGACGCCATCACCGGGAATCCTGGCACCTGGTGCGACGGCCGCACCGAAGTGGACCGTGACCGCGCCGGCGGCGTTCTCCTCGCTGAAGCCACAGGACTTCACCATCACGGTCATCTACGTGAGCCAGTGGAAGCGCTTCACGACCACGCGGACGGTCCGCATCGCTCCCCTCAGCCCGGTCACCTCCCTGTCGACGTACGGCAACGTGCCCACCCGGTTCAGTGAGCTCAACGGCAGCTTCACGATCACGAACGCCAGCAGCGACATCTGGGGTGGCCCGCCGCAGCACGACGACCAGTACGGCACGATCTACGCCAAGCAGGGCGCCGGGCAGAAGAGCACGGCCATCGTCCGGGTGGCGGAGTACGACCGCCCGAGCGTCTACACCAAAGCCGGTCTGGTGTTCCGCAACGATCTCACCGCCTGGGGACGGTCACCCGGTTACGTGGTGCTGGTCAACATGCCTTCAACGCGCGCGACACTGCAATGGGACGCCAACGGTGACGGCTACCTGGAGTCAGGCGTGAGTGACCCCGACGCCCCGGCGACCGGACCTCTCCACCTGAAGCTGGTCCGCGACGGCAGTGTCTACACCGGATACTGGTCGAGCGACGGCGCCGACTGGCACCGGATCGGCAATCCGGTGACGGTGCCAGGAGTCTCGGTCACTCAGGATGCCGGGATGATCTGGACGTCGCACGCCGCCACCATCTCCGGGACGGCCACCTTCGACTCCTTCGCGATGGCGAGCACGGGATGAGGACCGAGGCCGGCGCGACCCTGGCGCGCTGGCCTCGCACGAACAGTTCGGTCACCACGACGGTGAAGGTGGTCACGGCCAGCGTGCCGAGACCTTCACGCACGAGAGCCGGTCGATGCTCCACCCGATGTCCGCCGCCGTTGGCGCCGTCCTTCATCGCGACGAACTGGCATCGTCCAAAGTGGACGGTAACGCTTCGCCCGCAAGGAAGTCGCCGTGGCCGGGTCAGGTAGACCTCGGGGTGTCCAGGTGCCAGACCTCCTGCATGGGTGACCACCAACTGCCGGATCCGCGCTCCGCCAGGGACTCCTGGCACGGATCGGTGAGGGTCCACCAGGCTTGCGTCTCGGGGTCGGCGGCGATGCGGGCCTGGTCGGCGTCGTGGTCGTCGCCGATGTACTCGTAGTAGCCGAACAACAGGTCGCCGTGCAGGAAGATGGTGAAGTTGCGCATGTTGGCGTCGAGCATCGCCCGCTCGACGGCGGGCCACACGGCCGAGTGCAGCCGCAGGTACTCCTCGCGTCGCTCCGGGCGCAGCCGGACCACCATGCCATAGCGCCGTCGACTGTCCATTGTGGTCTCCTATGAGACGTCTGGAGTTCTTGCTATGCGGTGACAGTGGCGCTTTGGGTGCTCACCTCGACCATGTGCAGGCGGTGCCCTGCCCGTTCCGGCCGGATGTGCGAACCGCTGTACATCGGGTGGGGGAGGAGATGGGCCGACGCGGCGATCGCCTCCTCGTCGAGGCGCACGCCCAGGCCAGGGCTGTCACCGAGGACGTACGCGCCGTTCTCCACGTGCAGGTCGACGGAGACGCCCACCGGTGGCTGGAGGTCCTGCAGTTCGCTCACGAGGTGGTTGGGGACCGAGGTGGCGGCGTGCAGCAGGCCGACCGGCGTGGTGCCGATGGGGCTGATGGGCAGGTCGTGGGCGTGCGCGAGGGTGGCGACGCGCAGGAAGTGGGTGATGCCCCAGACCGCGGCTGTCTGGACGATGTCGACCGCTCCGGCGTTGATGAGCGATCGGTGTTGTTCGAGGCCGGTGAGGTTCTCGCCGGTGGCGACGGAGGCGCGGATGCCGCGGCCGACCGCCGCGTGGCCTTCCGCGTCCCAGCGCCGGACCGGTTCCTCGATCCACGTCAGGTCGAGGGTGCGTTCGACCTCGCTCATGTACCGAACGGCCTGTTTGCGCGTCCAGGTCTCGTTGACGTCGAGCATCAGGCTCGGCCGCGTTCCCCGGCAGGCCTTGCCCAGAACGTCGCGGACCAAGGCGAGCCGGTGGCGGTCGTGCTCGACGTCGAGGCCGCCCTTGATCTTGGCCGCGCGCAGCCCGAGGTCGGCGTAGGCCTCGTACACGGCGACGAACTCGTGGTCGTCCAACGCGATGTCCAGGCCCGAGGCGTAGGCGGGCACGCGGCGGTCGCGTCCGCCGAGCAGGCGCCACAGCGGTTCTCCCGCGGCCTGGGCCTTGATGTCCCACAGGGCGGTGTCGAGCGCGCCGATGGTGCCGAACACCGCGCCGGCGTGGCCCGCCTTGAACGTCCGGCGCAGCATCCGGTCGTAGAGGGCGGTGACGGAGCGCGGGTCCTCGCCGTCGATGGCGGCGAACACGGTCTCGATCTCCACGTGCGAGCCGAGCCCGACGCCGGTGATGCCCTCGTCGGTCTCGACGACGACGATCGGGACGCGGACGAGGCCGTCGGAGTACACGCCGTTGGCGTCGCCGATCGGCCGGCCCCAGTCCTGGATCGTCGTGAGAGTCCGGTATCCGGTGATGCGCATGTCAGCCCTTCGTGGACCCGGCGGTGACACCGTCGGCGATCTGGCGTTGCAGGAACAGGTAGACGATCAGGACGGGGACGGCGGCGATCAGGACGCCGGAGGCGAACGTGGGGATGTCGTCGGAGTACTGGCCGCGCAACGAGGTGACGCCGACCATCAGCGTGCGGTGCTCCGCGGACGGCATCATCAGCAACGAGATGAGCACGTCGTTCCAGCAGAACAGCGCGTTGAGCACACCGACCGAGAGCAGTGCCGGGGCGCCGATCGGGACCATGATCCGCCAGTAGACCCCGTAGACGGTGTTGCCGTCGATGCGTGCGGCTTCGATGATGTCCGGTGGCACGGTGGAGTAGTAGCTGGTCAGCAGGAAGATCGTGAAGGGCAGGAACTGCGCGACGTACGCGAGGACCAACCCGGGATAGGTGTCGACCAGGCCGCTGTCCGCCATGATCCGCGCCAGCGGAACCATGATCACCTGGAACGGGACGAACAACGCGGCGAGAATGCCGAGGAAGAGCGCGGAGGAGCCGCGGAAGCGCAGCCGGGCGAGCGCGAAGCCCGCCATCGACCCGAACAGCAACAGCAGCGCGACCGAGCATGCCACGACGATCACCGAGTTCAGGAAGTACCGGGACATCCCGACGCTCGTCCACGCCTTGACGACGTTGTCCAGGCTGAAGGAGTCCGCCAGGGAGAACCGGTCGAGCACGTACTCGCGCCGGGTCTTCATGGCGACGTTGGTGGTGAACACCAGGGGATAGATCGTGGCCAGTGCGAGCGCGGCCATGGGGATCGCGACGACCCATCTGGTCAGCCGGGTGCCGGACATCAGTCCTCCTTGCCCGCGCGTCGCAGGATGGCGATCTGGGCCAGTCCCACCACGAGCATGATCAGGAACAGCATCGTGGACGCCGCGGAGGCGAGCGCGGGCTGGTTCATCTGTCCCTGCTGGATCCAGACGTAGTACTCCGGCAGGTACGTCGACCCTTCCGGCCCGCCGCTGGTCATCACGTACACCAGGCCGAACATCGACGTCAGCATGCCGATCATCGTGGTGACGAAGACGAACTGGATGGTGCGCGTCAGGCCGGGGACGATGACGTGCCAGATGGTCTGCGGCAGCGACGCTCCGTCCACTTTGGACGCGTCCAGCAGCGAGGAGTCCAGGGTGGCGAACCCGGCCAGGAAGACGACCAGCGCCATGCCGAACGTCGCCCAGACGTGCACGCCGACGACCGCGAAGATCGCCACGTCCGGATCGCCGAGCCAGTCCACCGGCCCGAGGCCCAGACCGCCGAGCAGCGTGTTGAGCGGACCGTCGAACGCCAGCAGCAGGGTGAAGATCGCGCCGACGATCACGGGGGACAGGACGGCGGGGAAGAAGTAGACCCCGCGGTAGATCCGGTGTCCCGGCACCTTCAGGTAGATGAAGGTCGCGAGCAGACCGGGGATCGCCACCGCCACCGGCAGCAGCAGGACGAGCAGGCCCACGTTGCGCAACGCCGAGAGGAAGAGCGGATCGCCGAACAAGGTCAGGTAGTTGTCGACACCGACCATCAGGCCGTTGCGGTCGCCGTCACCGGTGAAGGAGAAGTTGATGCCGAGCACCAGCGGCCACAGCCGCAGGCCGGCGATGATCAGAATCGCCGGTGCCAGGAAGACCAGTGGTGCAAAACGCTCCGCCCGTGAGCCTCCGCGGTTGCGCCGCGCCGGAGCGGTGACAGGCCAGGGCGACGGCGCGATGCCTGCGGACCCCTCGGTGGACCCGGCCGCGGCCGGGTCCACCGAGGACAGAGAGTGTGCGGACACGCGAGTCAGCCCGTCTTGTCGGAGGCGGCCAGCTGCTGCAGCACCTCGTCCACTGTGATCGAGCCGCTGAGCAGCTGCTGGGACAGGCGTCCCATGAGGTCGATCGTCTTGGACGACAGCGCGACGTGCAGGGCGGGCTTGCCGTTCTCGACCTCGGAGACGATGGTCTTGACGGCCGGGCCTCCGGCGGCGGTGTCGATCGTGGTGTCGGACGCGATCGCGCCACCGTTCTCGTAGAACGCCTTGAGCGCGTCGGTCGAGGTCAATGAACGCACCAGGTCCGAGGCCACCTTCGGATCCTTCGTCCATTTCGCGACCGCGTAGCCGATGCCGCCGTCGAAGGGCAGGCTCGGCTTCGCCGCCGAGTTGACCGAGGGTGCCACCATGACGCCGACCTTCTCCGGGGTGAGGAACTCGGCGAAGTCCTTCCAGTGCCCGACATCCGACATCAGCCCGATGACGTTGGCCGCCTTGCCGGAGTTGAACGCCGCGAACGCGTCGTTGAACATCGCGGTGGAGTTGGCGCCGTCGGTGTTCAGCCCGGTGTCACCGGCCTGCTTCCACAGTTCGAAGATCCGTTTGACGTCCGGCGAGGACCAGTTCCGCTTGCCTGCGATCCAGTCGTCGTACTCCTGCGGGGTCAGCACCGCCGATCCCAGCGAGGACAGGAAGAACTGGATGCCGATGCCCTCCTTGTTGCCCAGCGCGAAGCACTTCGCACCGGTCTTCTGGGAGATGACGCCGCAGTCCTTGACGAAGCCGTCCCAGGTCTTGGCGGGAGCGTCGGGGTTGAGACCGGCCTTCTGGTAGAGGTCCTTGTTGTAGTAGATCGGGTGCCCCTGCAGCGTTACCGGTTCGGCGTAGACCTTGCCGTCCTTGGTGAACGCGTCCCAGCCGGCCAGCCGCTTCCTGTCGTCCGCGATGTAGTCGTCCAGCGGGGCGAGCGCGTCGGCCCGGTCGCGGATCTGCCCGCCGCCGTTGAACAGGATGACGTCAGGCCCCTTGCCGGACTGGATGGCCGCGCCGAGCAACGTGTAGTACTGGTCGAACGGCTGGGCCACGAACTCGACCTTCACCCCGGGATGCTTCTTCGCGAAGTCTGCCCTGGCCTTCTCCACGTAGCCGGCCGCCTTCGCGTCACCGGACTTCCAGTCCCAGACCACGAGCTTGTCGCTCGAACTGCCCGACGACGAGCCTGGCCCGGCCGCGCTCCCGCAACCCGCTGTCAGCGTCAGTCCCACCACCAGGGCGGCAGACCAGAGCGTGCGCTGCTTCATTGCTGCTCACTTCTCGAGACGGTGGCCGGGCGGCGAGCGGCCCGACGAAGTGTGCTGAACATAAGTCGTATGACGTATAACGTCAATGCACGTTTTTCAATACACTCGCCGCACGCTCCATCGCATCGGGAGGGGCGCGACCGGAGGAACGATGACGGCATCAGGCCAGCGACCGGCGAGCGTGCTCGCCGCCCCGGACTGGGCGCGCCGACCGGCGAACCTCGCTAGGGCGATCACCACCGAGCTCGTCGGACCGCGCTCGCCATTGCCGGCGGCATGGACGCACTGCGGCTGCGTCCCGTGGCTGACACGATGAGCCGGCTGGGACTCGGTACCTCACCGCTGGGTAACCTGTTCACCGCGGTGACAGACGACGAGGCCCGCTCCGTCGTCGACGCGGCGTGGGATGAAGATGTCCGGGTTTTCGACACTGCTCCGCACTACGGGCTGGGGCTGGCGGAACGACGCCTCGGCGCCGCGTTGAAGGACCGTCCGCGCGACGAGTTCGTGTTGTCCACCAAGGTGGGACGGCTGCTGGTGCCCGATCCGGACGGGGCGGGGCGACTCGACGACGGCTTCGCGGTTCCGGCGACGCTGCGCCGCGTGTGGGACTTCAGTGCGGACGGGGTTCGGCGCAGCCTGGAGTCCTCGCTCGACCGTCTCGGGCTCGACCGGGTGGACGTGGTCTACCTGCACGACCCGGACGACCACTGGGACCAGGCGGTGGGCGAGGCGATGCCCGCGCTGGCGGAACTGCGCGAGCAGGGTGTGATCGGCGCGATCGGTGCGGGGATGAACCAGTGGGAGATGCTCGCACGGTTCGTGCGAGAGTCTGATGTGGACAGTGTGCTGCTCGCCGGCCGTTACACCCTGCTGGAGCAACCCGCGCTGGCGGAGTTCCTGCCGCTGTGCGCCGAACGCGGGGTGGACGTGCTCGCAGCCGGGCTCTTCAACTCGGGTCTGCTGGCCCGGCAGGACGTGCCGGACGACGCCACCTACGACTACCTGACCGCGCCCGCGAAGGTGATTGGCCGCGCCCGCCGGATCGCCGCGGTCTGCGCGAGGCACGGCACGTCGCTGCCGGCCGCCGCGCTGTGGTTCCCCTTCGGGCACCCGACGGTGACCGGCGTTGTCGTCGGAGCGCGCGCCGAGGCCGAGGTCCGCGCGAACGCTGCGGCGCTCTCCGCACCCCCTCCACCGGACCTGTGGGCGGAACTACGTGACGAAGGACTGCTCGAGGCCGGCGTACCAACCCCGTGACCCAGAACGACATCGACTTCAAACGAACTGAGGACGGGCGGCCGAGACGTCCGCGGAACCGCCCGCGAACCTGTGGTGTTCATGAGGAACACCTATATGGTCGAAGCGTTCTCCGGCCGACATGTGATCGCTCCGTACAAGGCCGGAACAAGCTCGAGTCCCAGAAGGACGCCACTCGCGCCCACGCCCCGCCTCCGCGGTCCCGGCGAGCGCGCCAACACCGCGTGCGACAAGGACTGCGAGGTCACCGCCGGATGAAGAACGCTCACTGCTCCGTATGGCGGCAAATTGTTATTGGCTTTGACAAATTTCACGCACCGAGGCAACCCTGAAATGGTCTGAACCTCTTATCGGCTCAGCGCTACCCCTGCCCGCCAGGCCTCAACGAGGAGTCACCTGTGCGCATCCGTCATGCAGTCCGACGCACCCTTGTCACGCTGTCCGTCGCCGCCCTCGGCGTCACCGGCGTGGCCATCGCCGCGTCCCCTGCTTCCGCCGTACCCACGACCATCCCCCTCACGATCAAGAACAACTCCGGCCGCAGCGAACCGATCTACCTCTACAACCTCGGCACGCTGCTCGCGACCGGCCAGCAGGGCTGGGCTGACGCCGGGGGCACGTTCCACGCCTGGCCCGGCGGAGGCAACCCACCGGTCCCCGCGCCGGACGCGTCCATTCCCGGCCCGGCCAACGGCCAGTCGATCACCATCCGGATGCCGAAGTTCTCCGGCCGGGTCTATTTCTCGTACGGTCAGAAGCTGGTCTTCAAGCTCGCCACCGGCGGGCTCGTGCAGCCTGCGATCCAGAATCCCAGTGATCCCAACGTGAACATCCTGTTCAACTGGTCGGAGTACACCCTCAACGACTCCGGGGTGTGGATCAACAGCACGCAGGTGGACATGTTCTCCGCGCCGTACGCGGTCGGCGTGCGGCCCGCCAGCGGCCCGACGAGGAGCACGGGTCGCTTGAAGTCCGGTGGCTACAACGGTTTCTTCAACGCACTGCGCGGACAGCCCGGCGGCTGGGCCAATCTGATTCGCACCCGGTCCGACGGCACCGTCCTGCGCGCTCTCGCCCCTGGGCACGGCATCGAAGCCGGCGCACTGCCGGCATCCACCATGAACGACTACGTCAACCGCGTCTGGGCGAGGTACGCCACCTCGACCCTGACCGTGACACCGTTCGCGAACCAGCCGAACACCAAGTACTTCGGCCGTGTCTCGGGCAACGTCATGAACTTCACGAACAGCTCAGGCACGATCGTCACGTCCTTCCAGAAACCCGACTCCGACAGCATCTTCGGCTGCTACAAGCTCCTGGACGCACCGAACGACCTGGTTCGTGGCCCGATCTCACGCACCCTGTGCGCCGGCTACAACCGGTCGACCCTGCTCACCAACCCCAACCAGCCCGACGCCAGCGATGCCGGTTTCTACAAGGACGTCGTCACCAACCACTACTCGCGCAAGATCCACGCGCAGATGGTCGACGGCAAGGCGTACGGGTTCGCCTTCGACGACGTCGGTGCCCACGAATCCCTTGTCCACGACGGCGACCCCCAGCAGGCATACGTAACCCTCGACCCCTTCGACTGACGTCGGAATCCGTCCTAGCTGGAGTCTCTTCAACGGTGAAGGAGCATCCCCATGGTCGTGAACCGCCGCCAACTGATGATCGGCACTGCGGCCGCCGTGCTCGGGACGAGCGCGGGGGAGGCCATGGCCGCACCTGCCGGATTTCCCGACTACCGGTTTCTGCGGCTGGCGCTGGTAAAGAGCAAGCTTCGGTACAACCCGACGAACGAGCTGATCTTTCCCTCTCTCCGCGGCACCGCCGGGAGGATCCCCAACGCGCTCGGTGCGTACTACCTCTATTACGCGCCACATGACGCGCCCGGCGGAATCTGCCTCGCGTACGCGAACTCCCTCGAGCAGGAGTTCACCGAGTATTCGAACAATCCGATCATCTCCCGGAACTGGCCCGGCCGGTACTCGGTCACCCACGTCTCGTCGCCGCATGCCATGTGGAACGCGGACGTCAACCGGATGTACCTCTACTTCCACGGCGAGAACACCACGACCCGACTGGCCAGTTCGGCGGACGGGATCAATTTCAGCTATGAGAAGGAGGTGCTCACGGTCCGCCAGCAGCCATCAGGTACAACCGAAACGACCTACGCCCGCGTGTTCCAGTACGACCTGCCGTCCCGCAACGCGCGCTACATCATGGTTTTCATGATCAACAACGCCAGCAACCACCGTGACATCGGCTGGGGCTGGTCAGCGAACGCACGGGACTGGACGTTCTCGCAGACCCCGCTCGTCCGGCACACCGACGTGGGCGCCGCCGACATCGGCGGACCACACCTGCTGTTCCGCAACGACAGCGTGTACGTCGTCTACAACACGGACATCGGCAGCGGCGGCAACATCATGCTCACCGAGGTCGGCGCCGACTTCTCGAAACGCGTCCACCTCGGCGTCTTCCACGACTCGTTGTCCGGGTCACCCGACAACGGCAGGACGGCAGCGCCTTCATTCGGCACGTACCTGGGTCGCGAGTACATGATCTACGAGGCTGGTACGCGGCTTGCGGGAAACATCGCCATCGCACGTGCTGTCTGACCCGGAACAAACCAGCTTCGGGCACGCCCGCCCTGCCGGACGTGGGTGCTGGTCGACGTGCGGATTCCCGGCGCAGTGCCCGGTTGGGAACCGCCGAACGCGCCCGTCTTCGGTCGATGGTTCGACCGCCGTTCGCACTTTTTGATTACTCCATTCTCCGGTACGGGTGCGAGCCTTGATCACTAGCATTCTCCGGTGTCCTGTCCCATGTCGGGAAAATCAAGGAGATATGTTTTGTCGCGATTAACTGCGTTGGTGTGCACGACCCTGCTGCTCGCCTGTGGTGCGCCGCAGGCAAGTGCCGCCCCGGATTTCCGGGAAGAGGTGGTAGTGCTCACCAACGCTGAACGCGCCAAGGTCGGCTGTGCCGCGCTCACGCGCCACGAGGCGTTGGACAATGCAGCGCAGGGGCACGGCGCGGACATGGCGGAGAAGGACTACTTCAGCCATACCGGGCAGGACGGAAGCAGCCCGTTCGACCGGATCGCGCGCGCTGGGTATCCGGGCAACACCGGGCAGGCCGAGAACATCGCGGCCGGGTACGCGAGCCCCAGCGCCGTTGTGGAGGGGTGGATGAACTCCGCCGGACACAAGAAGAACATGCTGAACTGCGCGTACAAATCCATCGGCGTGGGTTACGCCCACAATTCCGATGCGCAATGGCGGCACTATTGGGTGCAGGATTTCGGTACCCGATGACGGGACAACCCATCTGATCACCTCGGCTGGGCGGGCGGTTGCCCGTCCAGCCGAGGTCACTCGCCCGCCCGGTGTGGATCAAAGGACGGGTGAACCCGTGGACGGTGAACAGCGTGGACTGTCGGCATGGAACTACTGCTGCAACGCTGTTCGTCGCCCGCGCTGACAGTGCATCACCACGACGGGGTACCCGTGATCGCGGTGACCGGTGATGTGGACATGGCCACGGACAACGCGATCAGCGCCGAGATCGGCGACCAGTTCGCCCTGCGGCCGCGTGCTCTGATCATCGACCTGACCGAGGTGACGTTCCTCGGCTTGGCGGGAGTCACCCTGCTCGTCGCCGCTGCCACCACGGCGCAACGATGTGGCGTGCGGCTTGCTGTCGTGACCAACGGTCGGGCGGTACTACGCGTACTCGAGCTCACCAACGTGAACCAACTCCTCGACCTCCATCCCGCCGTCCCCGATGCGTTGTGCGCCCGTTGACCTCGTTTCGTAACGCAGCCTGTCACGCAACCCTTGCGGGCTTCTCCCGATGCCCCGCAACGGCTGTCCCGAAAACCTGGTGGAGGCCGGAACGGACATGCGCTGAGGGGCGAGCAATGACGATCGGAACGCTGGAGAGAAACGACGAAGTGATCATGCGTGAGGTGTTCGACAGCCACCGTGTGGCGTTGGAGCGGTATGTGACGAAGCTGCTGGACGGCGACCGGCACACCGCGGCCGACATCGTGCAGGAGACGGCACTGCGGGTGTGGCAGAAGGTCGACGAGCTCGACGTGAGTGGCCCGACTTTTCGCCGGTGGCTGCTGAAGGTGGCGCGGCGCCAGGTCATCGACCGCTACCGGATGCGGATGAACCGGCCGGCCGAGGTGGGCGGGGACGCACCGGACTGGGCCGTGCGGGTGAGCGATTCCACCGAGCAGACCATGGCGGCGGTGGTCGTGTCCGATGTGCTGCCCGTCCTGTCGGACAATCACCGGGCTGTGATCACGGAGCTGTACTTTCGTGGCAGTAGCGTTGGAGATGCGGCTGCGAACCTCGGTGTGCCGGTCGGCACGATCAAGTCACGCCGGTTCTACGCCTTGCGCGTCCTGCGGGAGGCGTTGGCGAAGCGTGGCCTGATGAGTCCTATGTAGACGGAGAAGGAGATCACCGCTCGGTCACGCGGTATTGCCTCATTCCAACAGGACCGGTATGACATGACGAATGCTCATGCATGTCAACCGATGACTGAGGAGCAGGAGGTTGATGTCCGCGGCGGGGGAGCGGTGCGAGGTGTGCGGGGAGGTTCTGTTCAGGCAGCGCTCCGGTCGGCCCGCCCGCTACTGCTCGAATGCGTGCCGTCAGCGAGCCTACCGCCGGCGCGGTGACCCGGTCGCAAACGGCCCAGTCCCCGTGCGTCCGCCGAACTTGCCCGCGCCGCTGGACAGTTTCGTTGGCCGGGAAGAGGATCTGGCCGAGCTCGAGTCGCTGCTGGGACGCCACCGGCTGGTGACGCTGCTCGGGCCAGGGGGTGCGGGCAAGACCAGGTTGTCGATCGAGCTGGCCAGGCGCATCGCCGGGCGGTACACCGGCGGCGTGCATGTGGTGGAGCTGGCCTCGCTGACCACCCCGGCGTTGATCGCGCACAGTGTCGCGGACGCCCTTGGTGTCAGTGAGGACGTCGGGCGTCCGGTCGTCGACACGGTCGCGGACGCGTTGTCACGGGTGCCCGTCCTGCTGGTGCTCGACAACTGCGAACATCTCGTGGCCGACGCGGCCCGGCTGGCCGCGCAGCTGTTGCGGCGCTGCGCGTCGCTGACCGTGCTGGCGACCAGCCGTGAGTCCCTTGAGCTACCGGGCGAAGTGGTCTTCCGAGTGGGGTCGCTGCCCGCCGAGTCCGACGCGGTGCGGTTGTTCGTCGAACGTGCCGCAGCCACCAGTGGTGAGTTCGAACTCACCGAGGACGACGCCGCGCACGTCGCGGAGATCTGCGCCGAGCTCGACGGCATTCCGCTCGCCATCGAGCTGGCTGCCCGGCGGGTGCGGTTGTTCGGTGTGGCGGAGATCCGGTCCCGGCTTGCCGACCGGTTCCAGCTGCTCAGTGCGGGGCCGCGGACCGCGGCCGTCCGCCACCGCGACCTCCGCACGACCATCGAGTGGAGCTACGACCTGCTCGATCCGCTCGAACAGGTCGTGTTCCGGCGGTTGTCCGTGCTCGTCGGTGGTTTCAGCCTGGCCGTCGCGGCTGCTGTGTCCGATGTGGACGACGCGCTGGAGCCGGTGTCCTCACTGGAGTTGAAGTCCCTCGTCGTGGCGGGCGGACGGCTGCACCAACTGGAGTCCATCCGGCTCTACGGACTGGACCGGTTGCGTGCCACCGGTGAAGAGGATGAGACCTACGACCGGCTCGCCGACTATCTGCTCACGCTCGCCCATCCGATCGTCGGTGACGGCATGCTGCACTGCTACGAGGAACTGGAACCGCTCGACGTCGAACGGGCCAACCTGCTCGCGGTGCTGGAGTGGGCCACGCGGCGGGGCGATCACCGGCGGCTGGCGCTCGCCGCCGCACTGGGACGGTGCTGGCGCCAGCACGGGCACGTGTCCGACGGATCCGCGATGCTGCTCGCTGCGATCGATGCCGCGGGCCCTGATCACCCGGACCGGTCGTCGGCGCTCGTCGTCGCGGCCAGCCTGGCGATCGTCGGTGGAAGTCACGCGCTCGCCGCCGAACTGGCGAACGAGGCCGTGCGGCTCGAGGAGATCGCCGGGCATCCGGTGCGGATGGTGAAAGCGTTGAGCATGCTGGCCTCCGTGCACGTCGGCGGTGGACGGCGGGAGCTCGCGCACGAGGCGGCGCAGCGCGCGCTCGAGCTGGCACCGCTGCTCACCGATCCGCTGGATCTGGCGGTGTGCCTGCACAACCAGGCCTACAACCTGCTGCAGGCCGGGGACGCCGAACGGGCCGCCGAGCTGATGGAACGCTGCCTTCCGTTGTATCGCAACCATTCCCGGCATCCGATTCCGCCGGAATGGCTGCACTCGGCGGGCATGCTCGCGTTGGCTCGCGCCGACGTGCCCGCTGCCGACCAGCACTTCCGTGAAGCGCTCCAGCGTTGTCAACGCGACCGTGCCGCCGAGGCCCTGCCGATCAGCGCGATCGACTCCTTCGAGGGGCTGGCGGCGGTGGCCGCGCGGCGGCGGCAGTTCGTGCGCGCACTGCGCCTGGACACCGTCGCGGAGGCCGCGCGACACGACCGGAAACTGCGGCGCGAGGCCACCATCGAACGTCAGCGGGACGAGACGCTGGCACTCGCGCACGCCGCCGTCACGCCGTGGAAGGCACGCCAGGCGGAGCAGGACGGCCTGGTGCTCGCCGAGCGCGGCGCCGTGGAGTACGCGATCACCGATGTGTTGCCCGAGCGCGAGGACACCGCGTCCCCCTTGTCCGACCAGGAAATCGCGGTCGCCCGGCTGGTCGCCGCCGGGCACACCAACCGGCAGATCGCGACGCGGTTGCGGGTGACCGAGCGGGCGGTGGAGTCGACGCTGCGGGACATCCGCGCGACGTTGCGGCTGCGGTCCCGCGCTCAGCTCGCGGCCTGGAGTGCCGAGCACCTGGGCGAGCCGTGAGCGTGCCCGTACCGCTCGACCGGCTCGTCGGCAGGGAACGGGAGCTGGCCCGGCTGAGCGAGTTGCGCCGCACCGCCAGGCTGATCACCGTGCGCGGTCCGGGCGGAGCCGGAAAGACCAGACTGGCACAGGAGTACGCGGCGCAGACGCGGGGTGCCTACTGGGTGGAGCTCGCCGCGCTGACCGATCCCGCACTGCCGCTGCCCGCGATCGCCGCGGCGATGGGTGTGTCCGAGCAGGCGGGCAGGCTCCTGCTCGACACCGTCGCGACGGCGCTGTCCGGACGACGGGCCCTGCTGGTGCTGGACAACTGCGAGCACCTGGTCGACGCCTTGGCCAGGCTCATCGGCGCGCTGCTGGCCAGGTGTGCCGACCTGACCGTGCTCACGACCAGCAGGGAGGCACTCGACGTGCCGGGCGAGGCCGTGCTCCCGCTCGGCGCCCTGTCGTTGTCCGACGCAACCCGCCTGTTCGCCGAACGGGCAGGTGCCGCAGGCGGTTTCACCCTGACCGAGGACAACACGCCGATCGTCGCCGACATCTGCCACCGGCTCGATGGGCATCCGTTGTCCATCGAGCTGGCCGCACGCCGGATTCGCATACTCGGCGCATCCGGCATCCGCCGGCTTCTCGACGACAGGTTCCGGCTGCTGGCGAGTCGCCGCGGCCACGACCGGCACCGCGATCTGCGCACTGCCATCGGCTGGAGTTACGACCTCCTCGATGCCGAGGAGCAGGTCGTGTTCCGGCGGCTTTCCGTGCTGTCCGGCGGTTTCGGCCTGGCGGCCGCGTCGGCGGCGGCAGGCTTCGACGTGCTTGACCTGGTCAATGCCTTGGAGGCCAAGTCACTTCTGGTTGCCACTGGACCGGGACGCTTCCGGCAGCTCGAGTCGATCCGGTTGTTCGCCCACGATCATCTCGTGGAGGCGGGCGAGCTGGGCACGACCCGGCAACGCGTGCTCGACTGGTTGACCGGTCTCGCGGACCGCTACGCGCGGCAGGTGTTCCCGACCATGGAGGTGCTCGGCAGTCTCGATGCCGAGCGTGACACCCTGTTGTCCACACTGGACTGGAAGCATGATCGGAAGTTGTTGCTCACCGCGGCATTGGCGGCGTGCTGGCGGGAACGCGGCCAGTTCGGTCCCGGCCGCATGCTGCTCGACACCGCGCTGGACGCCACTTCCCCGGCAGAGCACCGCAGCACCGCACTCGCCCAGGCGGCCGTACTGGCGACCGACGTTGGGGACGGCGCCCGCGCACGGGAACTGGCCACAGAAGCCGTTGCACTCGACCAATCGCAGCCGATCCGCCTGGCGCGCTCGACGAGCAGACTGGCGGGTGCCTGCCTGACCGCCGGAGACGCGGAGTCCGCCACCGCGCACGCACGTGACGCACTGGCGTTGGCAAGACGCCACGGAAGTCCGTTCGACATCGCGGTGTGTCTGCACAACGTGGCTTACATCGTCCTGCACGCGGGCGAACCGGCCGAGGCGGCGGACCTGCTCGCCGAGTGCCTGCCGGTCTGCCGGGCCCGGCCGGAACCGTGGCTGCGGGTCGGCGCGCTGCACAGCGCGGGCACGCTTGCCTTGGTGCAGCACAACCTCGACGAAGCGGAAGCGTACTTCCGCGAAGCACTGCGGTTCGCGACCAACCACGCCGCCCGCAAGATCCACTCGATCGAAGGCCTGGCCGTGGTCGCCGCACACCGCGCGGACTCGGGACGGGCACTGCGCCTGGGTGCCGCGAGCGCGGAGCTACGGCGGCAGTGGGGCATGGACGCGCGAGACGACCCCTGGGACCGCCGCGTCAGCACGGCGATCAGCCAGGCTCGCGCGGCCACAACACGAAGCGCCACGGCCCGTGCCGAAACCGAAGGCGCCGCAATGGATGCAGAACAGCTGATGGCTTACGTCCTGTCGGATGGCACGGACAGTCCGCTGACCGTTCGCGAGCGAGAGGTCGTGCAACTGGTGGCCGGAGGCTGTTCGACGAGACAGATCGCGGTACGGCTGAGGATCGCGGAACGCACTGTCGAGGCACACCTCGACAACGTCCGTGACAAGCTCGACCTGAGGACCAGGACCCAGCTCGCCGCGTGGTGGGTACGACATCACTGAGCCGGGTTCAACAAGTCCGCCGTGTCAATGCGGTGAGGCTGAAGCCGACGAGCGAGACACCAAGAATGCTGCCCGCCACATCCGGTGAAGTTGCGAGCAGGGACCTGCCGAAAGCACATGGATGAGCACTTGGACCCACAGCTGGAGTTGATCTGTGTCGACGGCAGTTCGTCGATCCACGGTTCGCGCAG
>JAVXWK010001047.1:0-13465 GCA_032230575.1 Pseudonocardiales bacterium
GGGTTCCGGCTGATCACCTGGACGTTCGACCCGCTCTCCGGGCGCAACGTCGTGTTCAACCTGAACAAGCTCGGCGCGGTCGGGGTCGACTACGTGGTCAACGCGTACGGCGTCGGGCTCGGCCTCAACGCGGGCCTGGAGACCGACCGGTTGCTCGTCGCCTGGCACGTGCCGCACGTGCCCCGGCAGCGCGACCTCGGTGGCGGCACGCCCGTCAACGACATCCGCTTCTCCCGCAACGGACTGCCGGTGCCCGCGTGGTCCACGACCGAGTGCGACGACCACAGCGTGCTGCTCAAGGTGCCGTGGGACGTCTACGCCATCAGCTCCCGCGATCGCGAGCTCGCGATCTCCTGGCGGCACACGAGCCGCGACCTGCTCGGCGGCTACCTCGCGCGCGGCTACCGCGCTGTCGGGCTGCGGGTGCACGAGCGCGGCGCACCGCCGACGTACGTGCTGCGCCGGGGTGCGCTATGACTTTGGGGGAGTTGTTCGACGAGGCGGTCGCGCGGTTCGGCGACCGGCCGGTGTTGCTCGGGCCCGATGTGTCCTATGTGGACTACGCGGCCCAGGTCAACGGATGTGCGCACGCGCTGCGCTCACGAGGTGTGGGCCGGGGAGACGCGGTCGCCGCGGTGCTGCCGAACTCACCGCTCCTGCTGACGCTGTGGCTCGCGGTCGCGAAGCTCGGAGCGGTGTTCGTGCCGCTGAACCCCGCGTTGTGCGACGCCGAGCTGGAACCGCTGCTCGCACACTCGGACGCGGTGCTGGTCGTCACGGATCGCCTGGTGCCCTGGCGCACGATCAGCCCGGCAGAGCTGGACGTGACGGCACCGGCCGCGCCCGATGTGCGCGTCGACCCCGACGACCCGGTGTGCCTGCTCTACACCTCCGGCACGACCGGCGCACCCAAAGGCTGCGTGCTCAGCCACACCTCCTACACCGCGCCGGCTCCGGCGTTCGTGCTCAGGCTCGGCCTCGACGAGCAGGACCGTCTGCTGGCGTGCCTGCCATTGTTCCACATGGCGGGGCAGTCGTTCGCGGTGAGCGCGCTGCACGCGGGCGCGTCGATCGGCGTCGTGCCGAAGTTCAGCGCGTCGGGTTTCTGGGACCAGGTCGCACGGTTCGACGCGACCGTGTTCCGGCACCTCGGCGAGATGCTCACGCTCGTGCTGCGCAGTCCCGTGGAACCGGCGGACCACCGGCTGCGGCTGGTCTACGGCGGCGGCGCGCGGCCGGAGGTGGCGCTGGCGTTCACCGAGCGGTTCGGCACGACCGTCGTCGAGGGCTACGGGATGAGCGAGACGAACACGGTGCTGTGCGGTGATCCGTACGACCCGCGGCCGGGTTCGATGGGCACCCCGCTGCCGCCCGCGCAGGTGCGGGTGGACGCCCCGGCCGGCGAGGTCGGGGAGATCCAGGTGCGCGGACCGGGCCTGATGAAGGGCTACCACCGCGACCCGGGACGGACCCGCGCCGCGTTCGCGTCGTCCTGGCTGCGCACTGGCGACCTGGGCTGGATGGACGACGACGCGCACGTGCACTTCGCCGCGCGGCGCACCGACGTGATCCGCCGGCGCGGGGAGAACGTCGATCCCGGCGAGATCGAGGAGGCGCTCGCCGAACACCCGGACGTGTTGCTGGGCGCCGTGGTCGGCGTGCCGGGCGAACTGTCCGATGAGGACGTCGCCGCGTTCGTCGTGCCACTGCCCGGTGTGCGGCTGGCGGCCGCGGACGTGCGGACGTGGTGCCGCACCCGCCTCGCGTCGTTCAAGGTGCCGAGCCACGTGCACGTGGTCGACCGGCTGCCGATGACACCCACTTCGAAGATCAACCGGTCCCTGTTGCGGGCGGCCGGTGCACACGGGAGGAACCCGTCATGGTGAACGATCTGGCTGAGAGGGCGCGGACGTTGCGCAAGCACGTCGTGCACCTGGCGGCCGACTCGCCCGGCGCGCACGTCGGTGGCTCGATGTCGGTCGTGGAGATACTGACCACGCTCTACTTCGACGGCGTGCTGCGCGTCGATCCGGCGGACCCGGACCGGCCCGGCCGTGACCGGCTCATCTTCAGCAAGGGCCACTCCAGCGCCGCCTACTACGCCGCGCTCGCCGAGGCGGGTTTCTTCCCGGTGTCCGAACTGGACACCTACAAGAAGACCGGCAGCAGGCTCGCGGGCCACCCGCACACCGGGGTGCCCGGTGTCGAGCTGGCCACCGGCTCGCTCGGCCACGGCCTCCCGGTCGGCGTCGGCCTCGCGATGGCCGCCCAGGCCGACGGCCTGCCGAGCAGGGTGTTCGTGATCGTCGGCGACGGCGAGTGCCAGGAGGGCTCGGTGTGGGAGGCCGCGATGGCCGCCGCGCACTACCGGCTCGACAACCTCGTCGTGATCGTCGACCGCAACGGCATCCAGGAGGACGGCCCGACCGAGGAGATCATGGCGCTGGAGCCTTTCGCGGACAAGTGGCGTGCCTTCGGCTGGGCCACGGTCGAGGTCGACGGGCACGACGCCGGTGAGCTGTCGAACGTCCTGCACGAGGTGCCGCTCACCTGGGGCCGGCCGACCGCGATCATCGCGAAGACGGTGAAGGGCAAGGGTCTGTCGTTCTCCGAGAACACGAACACCTGGCACTACGGCCATCTCTCGGCCGACTTGAAGCAGCAGGCCCTGGAAGAGCTCGGGGGTGCGCGATGACGGCGCTGGCCGATCTCCGCGAGGCACTGCGGTTCGACCCGGCGACGACGACGGCGTTCGAGGCCTGTCGCATGGCGCAGCTCGATCTCGCGCTGCAGGACGACCGCGTCATGTCGGTCGAGGCGGACCTCGGCGACTGCTGGGGCCTGAAGTTCCGCGAGTCGCTGCCGGACCGGTTCCTCGACTTCGGCATCGCCGAGGCGAGCGCGGTGGGTGCCGCGGCTGGTCTGGCGATGGGCGGGAAACGGCCGTTCCTCAACACTTTCGGCACCTTCGCGTTGATGCGCGCCGCCGAACAGGTGCGGCTCGACATCTGCTACCACCGCGCTCCGGTGGTGATCGCGGGCATGTTCACCGGGATCGCGGCCGGGTTCTCCGGCCCGACGCACCACGCCATCGAGGACGTCGCGGTGGCGCGCGCGTTGCCGAACCTCACGGTGATCGCGCCCGCCGACGCGGTGCAGGCCTACGACGCGACCTGTGCGGCGTTCGCGCACAACGCGCCGGTTTACCTGCGGCTCGGTGTGGAGCCGGGCCCGCAGGTCTACGAGGCGCACGAGCCGTTCGAGATCGGACGCGGACGTGTGCTGCGCCAAGGAGATCGGCTCACCATCGTGACGTGCGGGGTGACGATCGTGCCCGAGGTCCTGAAGGCTGCTGAACGCCTCGGTGACGTCGAGGTGATCGACATGCCGACGATCAAACCGATCGACCGCGAACTGCTGGTGCGCAGTGCGTCCAGGACCGGCCGGGTGGTCACCGTCGAGGAGCACTCGGTGATCGGCGGGCTGGGCAGCGCGGTGGCCGAGGTGCTGGCCGAGCACGCGCCGGTTCCGTTGCGCCGGATCGGTTTGCCGGACGCGTACGTCAAGGAGATCGGCGACTACGCCGAGCAGCTGCGCGCGTTCGAGCTGGACGCGGCCGGCATCGAGAGGCAGGTGCGGGCATGGGTGTCCTAGGAATCCTCATGCTGGAAGGCAAGATGGCCGACGTGCCGGGCTGCATGGCGGCGGCGGAGACGTTCGGCTATCCGGTGATCCGGCACGTCGTCGCCGGCTCGCGCACCCCGCGCACCCAGGCAGAGGCCGAGGAGATGTTGCCGCTCTACGTCGAGGCGGCGCACGAACTGGAGAACATGGGCGCCACCGTGATCACCGCGAACTGCGGGCTCATCGCGCTGCTGCAGGACGAGCTCAGCGCCGCGGTCACCGTGCCCGTCGTGACGTCGAGCCTCGCGCTGGTGCCCGCGGTCGCGAAGCTGGTCGGAAACCGGCCGGTCGGGGTGCTCACCTTCTTCACCGACGCGGTGGGGGAGCGCAACTTCCGCGCCAGCGGCTGGAGCTCGGACGACTTCCCGGTCGTGCTGGGCGGGGTCGGCGAGCACCGGTCGTGGCTGGAGTTCCTGGAGACCAAGGAGATCACGCCCGCGCTGCGCGAGCGGATGCGCCGCGATCTGCTGTCGGTCGTCGAGGACATGCTGGCGCGCGAACCGTCCCTGGGCGCGATCGTGTGCGAGTGCACGATGCTGCCCGCCGTGCTGGACGACGTGCGGGCGAGCTCGTCCGTGCCGATCTTCGACATCCTGACCGCGCTGGACTGGGCGGTCAGCGGGTTCGAACGGCCCGCGGCGGCCGCGTCCCGGCTCGCCGTGTCGGGAGGCCGGGTGCGATGAGACTGCGCCTGCCGCCCAGCGTGCGGTTCGGCGCCGGATCCACCACGCAGCTCCCGGAGGTCGTGCGGGAGTGCGGTGTGCGGCGGGCACTCGTGGTCACCGACCACGGCGTGCTCGCCGCTCGCGTTGTGGAGCGGGTGCTGGACGCGCTGGACGTTCCCCGATCTGTCCACGTCACCGGATCCCCTCGCGCGACCGAGATCGCCGCGTGCCGGGACGCGATGCCCGGCCACGACGGTGTGATCGCCGTTGGCGGCGGCAGCGTCATCGACGTGGCCAAAGCCGCGGTCGCCCTGTTCGGCTCCGAGGAGCCCCTGGAGTCGCTGTACGGGCTCGAACACGCGAAGGGTCCCGCCCTGTCTCTCATCGCCGTGCCGACCACACCAGGCAGTGGAGGCGAGGTGTCGTCCCATGCCGTGGTGACCGACGGAAACCGCAGGCATGCGATAAGCGGTGCCTCGCTGGTTCCCCGCGCGGTCGTCATCGATCCGGACCTGACCTCGACGTTGCCGCACCCGGCCATGCTCGCGTGCGCGCTGGACGCGTTGATGCACGGTGCCGAGGCCTATCTCGCGCGTGCGGCCACGTCGTTCAGCGACGCGCTGGCGCTCCCTGGGGTCGGGCGCATCGTCTCCTCATTGCGCGAGCCGGACCCGGCCGAACTGAGTGCGGGGTGTCTGCAGGCGAACCTCGCGATGGCACAAGCCAACGCAGGACTCGTGCACGCGCTCGGATATCCCCTCACCCAGAGGTACGGCATCCCGCACGGGATCGCCAACGTCGTGGTGGCGCCCGCTGTTCTGCGTGCCAGCCGGCACGCACAGGAAGAGCGTGACGCGGAACTGGCGTCGTGCTTCGGCACCGGCGACTTCGCCGACGGACTCACGAAGCTCCTCGATCAGCTCGGTGTGCGGGAGAGCTTTCCGGTGGACGACGCCGGCGAGCTCGCCACCGACGCCCTGCTCTACGGCCCCGTCCGCGCCAACTGGCGCTTCGAGGCCACGAAAGACGACATAGCCGCGATGTACCGTTGCGCCGCATAGCAAGAAGGCCCGGCAGCTCATGCCGGGCCTTCTCTCTGTGCGGTGGATCAGACCGGAACGGCGTTCTCCGGTGCCTTCACCTTCTCCATGAAGGCGGCCACCAGGGCGGCTCCGACGGCGAGCACGATCGCCGCCACCACGAACGCGAGCCGATACCCGGACACGGTCGCCTCGTTCTGCGCGACACCGGTGTGCACGGCGTTCGTGGCGTGGGTCAGCGCGATCGTCGTCAGCACCGCGAGGCCGAGTGCGCTACCCAGCTGCTGCACCGAGGTCTGCACACCCGAACCGAGTCCGGCGTCCTCATCGGACAGTTCGTGCAGCGCGGCGTTCTGCAGCGCGGGCAGGCCGATGGCGAGACCGAACGCGAGCACCGCGGTCGCCGGCACCAGCTGGCCCCAGAACGAGCCGGAAGCGTCGATGCGGGCCAGCAGCAGCATGCCGACAGCGGACACCACGAACCCGACGATGATGGCCATCTTCGGGCCGAACCGCGTCACGAGCTGGGTGGACAGCACCATGCCGGGGACGAACGCGACGCAGAACGGGATGTAGGCGAGCCCCGACTGCAGCGGCGAATAACCCAGCACCTGCTGGACGTACAGCGTGACCAGGAAGAACATCGCGGCCATCGCGCTGGTCAGCAGGATCGTCACGGCGTTGGCCGACACGCGCGTCCGGTTCGCGAAGAACCGCAACGGCATCATCGGATCGTCGGAACGAGCCTCGACGAGAACGAACAGGCCGAGCAGGACGAAACCGGCGACGAACGAACCCCACACGCCGAAGCTGCCCCAGGGGTGCTCGGCGGCGCGCAGCAGGCCGTTCACGACCAGGATCAGGCCACCGGTCACCAGCAGGCCGCCGGGGATGTCGAGCTTGCGGCGGACGCCCTTGGCGGGCGCGTCCTGCACCAGCTTGGCGCACAACACCAGTGCGACGATGGCGATCGGAATGTTGATGAAGAACACCCAGCGCCAGTTGGCCAGGTCGACGAGCACACCGGACAGCAGCACACCGACGGTCGCGCCGATACCGGCGAGACCACCCCAGATGCCGAGCGCCTTGGCGCGCTCCTTGGGCGTGGTGAACATCAGCACGATCAGCGCCAGCGCCGCCGGCGACGCGAGCGCCTCACCGACGCCCTGCAGGAAGCGGCTGGCGATCAGCATGCCGGACGTCCACGCCGCACCGCTGGCCAGCGAGGCCAGCGCGAACACGGACGTGCCGATGACGAAGATCCTCTTGCGGCCCAGCAGGTCGGCGAACCGCCCACCGAGCAGCAACAGACCACCCGCGGTGAGCAGATAACCGTTGACCACCCAGGCGAGACCCGCCTGCGAGGTCCCCAGGTCGTTCCGGATGGACGGCAGGGCGATGTTCACGATCGTGTTGTCGATGACGATCATGAACTGCACCAGCGCCAGCACGGCCAACGCTTGCCACCGGCGAGGATTCGCCTCGGGGGCTGTCACCCTCTCGCGGCTACGTTTCTCCACAGTGGACATTTGAACTCCCGTGGAACAGTCGAAAACGGGTCTATCCCAGGAAACTCCCAGCAGGGTTCCCCGGTCCAACAACAACCACGCCTGGCTTGACAACCAATGGTTGGTACGCAGGATGGGGGAGTGGAACTGGACCTCGGGCAGGTGCGCGCCTTCGTCACGGCCGCCGAAGAACTGCACTTCGGACGTGCCGCGGAACGTCTGCACGTCAGCCAGCAAGCCCTTTCCAAGCGAGTGGGCAAACTGGAGGATTCGCTGTCGGCGCGACTTTTCGACCGTTCCACCCAGAAAGTCGAACTCACCCGAGTGGGCGAACGCTTCCTCCCGTACGCGATCGACGCGCTGGCCGCCGCGGACGCCGCGGTCGCGTCCCTCAAGGAGACCCGGCAGACCGTGCGCGTGGACGTGCTCGACGAACGCCTGGCTCCCATGCAGCTCGTCCGGCACGCCCTGCGCAGAGTGGAGGACCTCCCGATAGAGGTGAGCATGCGCCACGGACTGCCGAACGCGCTTCCGGCGTTGCGCAGCGGCGAGGCCGACGCGGCGTTCGGGCGGGTGCACTCGCTGGCGCCGCGGGAGATCGCCGAGCTGGAGCACCACCTGGTGCTGCTGGAACCCCTGGCGTTGCTGGTCAGCCGCGACCACCCGCTCGCCGCCACCGACTCGGTCGCTCTGGCCTCCCTGCGCGATGTTCCTCTGTGGGCGCCGATCGGCGGTGCGGTGGCCGAGTGGGCCGGTTATCTGGAGGAGTTCGCCGGCGCGTGGAGCCTGGACGTGGACTTCTCCGGCCCGTCGCTCAGCCTCGACCACCTGGTGGACGACGTCGCGTCACGCCCGGACGTCGCGACGCTGGTGGGCGGTCGGATGCAGCTGCCGCCCACCTCACGCGCGACGGTGGTCTACCTGACCGATCCGACGCCGGTCTACCCGTGGTCGCTGGCGTGGCTCAAGGGCAGGCGGCATCCGTTGCTGACGGCGCTGCTGGACGCGTTCACCGAGGGTTTCACCTGGCCGCGGGACGTGTGGCTGGCCGAAGCCGACCGGGTTGGACTGACCGCGTAACCGGCGGCTGCCACGATGGGCCTCATGGACGGTCCACACGACCTGGGCGGAGCGCCGGGCTTCGGGCCCGTGCGGTTCGGCCCGGACGAGCCGTTGTTCTCGCACGACTGGGAACGCAAGGTGTTCGGCCTGACGATGGCCACGTCGACGATCGGGCTGTACAACCGCGACGAGAACCGACATGCCCGCGAGCGCATGCCGGTGGAGGAGTACCGCTCCACCGGCTACTTCGAGCAGTGGCTGGTGGCGCTGGAGACCAACCTGACCGAGCTCGGCGTGCTCGACGCGGCCGTGCTGCGCGAGCGGGTCGCGGAGTTCCTCGAAGAACCAGGCGAGGTGCGCGGCAAGGACCGGCCCGAGCTGTTCGAACTCTTCCGCGACACCTTGGAGTTCGGTGCCTCGCTGGACCGGCCGGCCCCGCCGCCGAAGTACGAGGTGGGCGCCGAGGTCCGTGCTGTTCAGGACGCGAAACCCGGACATACCAGGCTGCCCGCGTACGTGCGCGGCCACGTCGGCGTCATCAGGCGCGTCGATCCCGCGTTCGTGCTTCCGGACACCAACGCGCACCACGAGGGCGAGAATCCGGAAAATACCTACAACGTGGGGTTTAGAGCCGGCGACCTGTGGGGTAAAGGGGACCACGAGGTGCTGGTCGACGTCTGGGAGAGCTACCTCGAAGCGGTGGTGTGACCCGAACGTGGCGGGGTAATTCACGCTCAGCAGGGCGCCTCGCGGCCGTCTGAGCGGGAATTCGCCTCGCGACGTTTCGGCCCACACCACCAACGTGACCCCGGGGAGGGATTCGTGTCGGACGACGCGGAGTTACGCGCGCGAGTCAAGGCGCTCGAGTCCTTGCTGGTGGAACGCGGGCTGATCGGCGCGGACACCGTCGACGACATCGTCGAGGTCTACGAGTCCGAGATCGGCCCGTTGCTGGGGGCGAAGGTCGTCGCGAAGGCCTGGGTCGATCCGGAGTTCAAGGAACGCCTGCTGAGCGACGCCACGGCCGCGTGTTCGGAGCTCGGCATCGGCGGTCTGCAGGGCGAGCACCTCGTCGCCGTCGAGAACACCGAATCCGTGCACAACGTCGTCGTGTGCACCTTGTGCTCGTGCTATCCGTGGCCGGTGCTCGGCATTCCACCCAACTGGTACAAGAGCCCGGAGTATCGAGCGCGCATGGTCGCCGAACCGCGGCAGGTGTTGGCGCGGGACTTCGCGCTGGCGCTCGGCGAGGACGTCGAGATCCGGGTGCAGGACTCCAGCGCGGAGATCCGCTACTTCACGGTGCCGCAACGGCCCGCGGGCACGGAGGACTGGGACGAGGAACGGCTCGCGAGCGTCGTGACGCGCGAGTCGATGGTGGGGGTGGCGGTCCTGTGACCGAGCTTCCCGCCGACGTTCCTCGCAGCAACGGCGAGCTGCTGTTCGAATCCCCTTGGGAGAGCCGGGCTTTCGGCCTCGCCGTCGCGCTGGCCGACTC
Source organism: Pseudonocardiales bacterium (assembly GCA_032230575.1). GTDB lineage: Bacteria > Actinomycetota > Actinomycetes > Mycobacteriales > Pseudonocardiaceae > Lentzea. Next base: position 9,458 of record JAVXWK010001047.1, read on the forward strand.
AGGGGCGCTGGTGTGGGACGACTTCCGCACCGAACTGGTCAAAGCGATCGGCGAACGGGATCCAGAGACGCCCTACCGGTACTACGAGTACTGGCTGACCGCGTTGGAGCGGGCACTGGTGTCGACCGGGGTCTTCGACACCAGCGCCCTATCAGCGTCAGTGCGTTCTGCCTTGGACCGTCCCGAGCACTGACGCGAGCCGGCCATCACCTTAGGAACCTCCGGTTGGGCAACGGTTACGCGCCGTCCCGCCGTGCCTCTCATAACCCCGTCCTAACCCCTGGCGCCTAACTTCGGGCGCCAGGCAGGTTCGGGAGGTCACATGGCACGGGCCGACTGCGGCTTGTTCTTCCGGGTCGTGGTGAACGCGGAGGGCCGGTACAGCATCTGGCCCACTCACCTCACCATGCCCAGGGGATGGCGGCCGACCGGCTTCTCGGGCAGCAGACAGGCCTGCCTGAACCAGGTGGCCGAGCTGTGGCGCGACATGCGCCCGGGCCCCGAGACCGGAGCGGAGTGATCGATGGGACGCTGGTTGCTGCTGGAACCCGACGCGGACGCCGCCAGACGGCTGTTCTGCTTCCCGTTCGCCGGAGCGGGCGCGTCGGCGTTCCGCGACTGGCCAGGACGCATCGGCGACATCGAGGTGTGCGCGGTTCAGCTGCCCGGCCGGGAGAACCGGATGCGGGATCCCGCGTACACGAGTTTCGACGCGTTCGCCGAGGATGCCGCGCGAGAGCTGGAGCCGTACCTGGACCGGCCGTTCGCGTTCTTCGGGCACTGCATGGGCGCACTGCTCGCGCACGCCGTCGCGGACCGGCTCGACCACAAGCCGCAGCGGTTGTTCGCGTCGTCCTCGTACGTGCCGTACCTCGGGGTGTCGAAACCGTTCCACCCCAGCATGTCCGACGAGCACCTCGCCGGCGAACTGCTGGCGATCACCAGGAGACTCGACGGCCCGGTACCGGCGCCCGAGCTGCTGGAGCTGTCGGTCATGGTGCTGCGCAACGACATCGAGATGTGCGTCGACCACGCGCCACCCGCCCGGCCGCTCAAGTGTCCTATCACGACGATCGGCTGGGCCGACGACACGATCGTGCCCGCCGGGGACATGGGCGAGTGGGCCGAGTACGGCGACGTGACGCACCACGTGCTGAAGGGCGACTTCTTCGACTTCCTCAGCGCCCCGGCGGAACTTCGCGACGTCATCGCACGCGACTTCAAGGAATGAGGCGGGAATCGTGACCAGCAAGACGCTCGTGGAACTGTTCGCGCGCAGTGTGCGGGACCATTCCGGCAGGCCCGCGGTCGCCGACGACGAACAGCAGCTCAGCTACGCCGAGCTGGACGCCCGCTCGGACGCGCTGGCCCACCGGCTCGCCGAGATCGGGGTCGGACGGGAGGACCGGGTCGCGGTGCACCTGCATCGCGGCGTGGACGTCGTCGTCGCCGTGCTCGGCGTGCTCAAGGCCGGTGCCGCGTACCTGCCGATCGACACGCGGTACGAGAGCGGCAGGCGCGACCACATGATCACGGCCGGGGAGGTGCGGCTGGTCATCACCGAGCCGGACCTCGCGACCGCGCTGCCGGACGTCGAGGTCCTGCACTGGCGCAGCGTTCCCGCGGAGCCGTCGGCACAACCGTTGCCCGGCCCGGAACCGTCCGACGCGGCCTGCGTCCTCTACACCTCCGGATCGACCGGCCAGCCGAAGGCGATCGTGCTGGAACACCGGCAGATGGTCGCTTTCGCGCTGAACCCGGCGTTGCCCGAGATGAGCCCGGACGACCGCACCGCGCAGGTCGCGAGCATCTCCTTCGACCCGGCCAACTTCGAGATCTGGTGCACGCTCGCCGCGGGTGCCGAGCTCGTGGTGCTGCCGTCGATCCCGGAGCTGCTCGACGGCGACCTGCAACGTGAGCTGAAGCGCCGCCGCGTCACCGTGATGCTGGCGCCGGCCATCGCGATCAACCACGCGGTGAAGGTCGACCGCGACTCGTTCGCACCGCTGCGGGTGCTGCACTCCGGCGGCGACGTCCTGCTGCCGTCGACGTGCCGCGACCTGCTCGCGAGCAAGTTCGCCGGACGGCTGTTCAACCTGTACGGCCCGGCCGAGACGACGACCGCGTGCACCGCGTTCGAAGTCACCGACGTGCCCGAGGACGTGGAGAGCGTGCCGATTGGCAGCGCGTTCGAGGGTTATCACCTGTACGTGCTCGACCCCGGATTCCGCCCGGTGCCGCCCGGTGAGCCGGGTGAGCTGTGGGTGGGCGGCGCGGGGGTGAGCCGCGGGTACCTGAACCGGCCCGACCTGACCGCGGAACGGTTCGTGCCCGACCCGTTCGCGGCCGACGGCGGCGCGATGTACCGCACCGGCGACCGCGTGCGCGACAACGACGGCGTGCTCGAGTACCTGGGCCGGTTCGACACCCAGGTCAAGGTCCGCGGCTACCGGGTCGAGCCCGGCGAGGTCGAACGCGCGCTGTGCGCCAACCCGGACGTCCGGGAGGCGGCCGTCATCGCGATGGGCGAACCGGGGGACAAGCGGCTCGTCGCGTTCCTCGTGCCCGCGGTGGAGTCGTTGTCGCTCAAGGAACTGCGCGACGACCTGAACCGCCGCGTCGCGGACTTCCTGGTGCCGAGCGAGTTCATCGTGCTGCCCGCCATGCCGACCGACCCGCACGGCAAGCGCGACTGGGACGATCTAGGACACACCGCGTCCAGCCGGCTGCGGCAGCGCCCTGACCACGTCGCCCCGCGCACCGAGACCGAGCGGTACCTCGCCGAGCTGTGGGAGCGGCTGCTGATCGTGGAGAACGTCGGAGCCGCCGACGACTTCTTCGTGCTGGGCGGCCACTCGCTGCTGGCCGTCCGGGTGCGTTCGCTGGTGCGCAAGGAGCTCGGGGTGACGCTGCGGCCCCGCGCGGTCTTCGAGAACAGCGTGCTGGGCGAGCTGGCGGAACTCGTGGACCGCACGCGGGAAGGGGTGATGGTGTCGTGACCACCGCCAGGACCATCGATCTCACCGACACCGACCTGTTCGTGCACGGCGACCCGCACGAGGTGTGGGCCCACCTGCGGCACAACGAGCCGGTGCACTGGAACCCGTCCGCGGACGGCGGCTTCTGGTCGTTGACGAAGTACGCGGACATCCACGACGTGTACCTGGACCCGTCGACGTTCAGCTCCGAACAGGGCACCGTCATGGGCGGCTCGTTCGGCAGCGCCCAGGACAGCGCCACCGGCCAGATGCTGATCTGCGCCGACCCGCCGGAACATCGCCTGCTGCGCCAGCAGGTCAAGCAGGGCTTCGCGGCCAGGATGCTGGAGGTCATCGGCGAGAGCGTGCGGCAGTACGCGAGCAGCGCGCTCGACCGGATCGTGGCGGCCGGTGGCGGCGACTTCGCCGTCGAGGTCGCGCCGGAACTGCCGGCGGGTGTGCTCGCGGCGATGTTCGAACTGTCCACTGAGGACGCTCACCACCTGCTCAACCTGACCCGCAACATGATCGGCTCCGAGGACGGCGAATATCGGGACGGCGAGCTGGCACTGGTCAGCGCGCAGGTCGAGCTCTTCGACTTCCTCGGCGACCTGGCCGACGAACGCCGGGACCGGCCGGGCGACGACCTGGTCAGCATGCTGCTCAGCTCGTGCGTCAACGGCCGTCCCATGTCCGACGCCGAAATCCTCTACAACAGCCTCAACGTCGTGGTGGGCGGCAACGAGACCACCCCGTACACCGCGTGCGCGGGTGTGGCGGCCTTCGCCGAGTTCCCCGACCAGGCGGACCGGTTCTACGCCGACCCGTCGGTGCTGCCGGCCGCGTTGGACGAGATCCTGCGCTGGACCTCCACCAACGCCTACGTGCAGCGCACCGCGACCCGGGACACCGCCATCCGCGACGTCGCGATCGCCAAGGGCGACAAGCTGACCCTGTGGAACGCCTCGGCGAACCGCGACGAGGACGTGTTCACCTCGGCCGACCGGTTCGACGTCACGCGCACGCCCAA